>NZ_DAHVQP010000067.1:0-5649 GCF_027317685.1 Saccharomonospora sp. | reverse complement strand
CAATGGTGCCCGGTCTGTTCCGCCACTGGCAGTGGGTCCGTACGCTCTAACGGCTGATGAGAAGAGCCCGGTGACGGGAGACTGTCACGCCGGGAGTCTGTGGGAGCCGGGGGGTGAGATTCCCCCCGGCCACCCGACCCCGGAAATGGGACATCTAACCGAGATCAATTCGATCGGCTCTCCAGGACGTAGGTGACGGATCGGCCGTCACCGCAGAGGCGAGGCTGCTTGAGGTTGATCTCCTCTATGAGAAGCCCGAGAGCCCGTGCGAGACGAGGTGGGTCCGGGCGCTCGAGATGCACGGTGATCCCATGGAGGCTGAAGTCGATCACATCGCCGAGATACAACAGGTTGCGGGTGATCCCCCCGGTACTCGTCCTCATCGCAGAGATAGGCATTGAGCTTCCTCGCGAGGTCGAGCTCAGCGTTGTGGGCGAGCAAGCGACAGACCATCTGGAGTGCCCTGCGTTCGATGCGTAACTTGGCCCGGGTAGCACCGGGGTGGATCTCGTCTCTGCGCAGTCTCGCTGGGATCCCCTTCAGTGCTGTCGTTGCCTCTTCGAGGTCGTGCTCTGCGACCCTGAGCACATCTTTGAGTCTCGCTATAGCCTCTCGGCGGTTGTCGGTGTGATGCTTAGGATCCGCAGCTGTCTCACCGAGTATCGAGGACGCTACGATCAGTGGCTGTCCGAGGGTCTCTCGGCCACCACTGTCCACAACTATCACGCCATCATCTCGGCGACGTTGCATCAAGCAGTGCGCTGGGGATGGGTCGAGCACGCTTCCACCGACCGGGTGAAAGCACCTCGCCCGGTCCGCAAGGAATTGGTCACCCCGACACCTCAGCAGCTGTCCGCTTTGGTGAAGACCGCCGAGGAGTACGACCCGCTGCTCGCCATCGCCATCGCCCTTGCGGCCTTGACGGGCTGCCGGCGGGGAGAGCTGATCGCTCTGAGGTGGTCCGACGTCGATTTCGAGCGTCAGCAGGTCACCATCTCGCGGTCGCTCACGTTGACCCGAGGGGAGCAAGGACGCGCCATATACCACAAGGGTCCGACCAAGACCCATCAGGTGCGGATCGTCGCTCTCGACGACCTAGCGGTACAGGTCTTGAAGCGCCGGTACACGCACATGGTCGACCTGTCGAACCGAGCCGAGTCGGAGCTTGTCGACGATCCCTTTGTCCTCTCGCACAACGCCAACGGAGGCGTCCCGGCGAGCCCGGACAACCTGACCCATGCATTCACCGCCCTGTGCGAGAAGATGGAAAGACCTGCGCTCGAAAAGCTTCGCAAGACCAAGCCGACCGCTGCTCGCAAGGACCTGCCTGCGACGCAAAGGTGGCCGTTCCGCCTACACGACCTGCGGCACTTTCACGCCACCCAACTCATCGGAGCGGGTGTCAACGTCCGCACTGTCTCGGAGAGGCTCGGTCACGCAGATGCCTCCATGACGCTGCGGGTCTACGCTCACGCCCTACCCCAAAAGGATCGAGAGGCGGCTGCTGTCATCGGTGGAGTGCTCGGCGCGCTAAGAGTTTGAGACAGCAATCGAAGTCTCGGTAGCTGCTGTCGTCGTCCTATGGCACGGGGTGGTCTGGGCAGTGGCCGCCGGGCTCGTGCCACCAGGGGCAGCGCGTCACGCCGGTGGGCGCGACATCGTGGTGCGGGCACCGAAGGCTGCCCGGTGCCCAGCCGTGATGCGCCCATTGCCTTTGTTCTCGCGTAATCGCCGATGGTGAGCGGCGGGCGTCGTACAGGGGATCGAGGTACCGGTCGCTCCAGAGGATCAGTTCGGTTGCAGTCCGGTCGACGTCGTAGTCGTCGAGTCCGCCCGTGACCAGCAGGTCAAGGTCGCTGCGGAATTGAGGGTCGGCGGCGTTCGCGGCCAACCGCTGACGGAACACGGCCGGAGGGACCTGGCAGGCACGAAGGTAGTGATCACCTGCGCGGGCAAGGTCGGTGTCGGCGATCGAGAGATCCCGTCGGGCGAGCCACATGTCCCACAGGTCGCGTCCTTTGCGCCGTTGTGCCAGGGCGCGGAATTTCGTCCCGATCAGCTCGGCTGGGTCGAAGGTGGCGATTTCCGCACGGCCGGACCACCAGCGTGTCTCGACGACGTGTGCGATCCGCATGAGTTCGAGCGCCGGCGGGACCTCGTCTGTGTTGACTTCGATCTTGACCCGCATTGGAGCGCCCGAAGCAGCCTCGCCTCCGAGCACGACCTTCGTGCTGTCTCCGCCGATCTGTCGGGTCACTTCCCGGAGCGGACTGTCCACGGTCGCCTCCCGGATGGCGTCGACGAGCCAGCCGGTCGGCCCCGGTCTGCCGACGAGGACGTAGTCGAGATCTTCCGAGTACCTCCGGGCTTCTGTCAGGTGCAGCTTGTGGAGGCAGGTGCCGCCACGCCAGACGAGGTGGTCACTGAGCTCATCGTGGTTGGCCACGAGAATGGCCAGCTGGGACAAGAGGAGGTCTTGTTCGACCTGTTCCTCCGTCGGCCACGGGTGAGCAGCGCGCCACTGCGTGAGGACCGGTTGGGGGATCATTCGTCGGGCTCCACGGTGGTGTTCAGCACGACGTGCCATCGACGGTCGACCGGTCCGTCATGCGGACCGGTCGGGTCGAGCGGCGTGCGGTTGTAGTCAGCGATGGCGATCTTCGCGAGAGCGTCGAGGCCGCCGACGGTGTCTGTATGTTCGAGAAGGAACCCGAGCCGACGGACCGTTGCCCGGGGCCGCCGCGGCGCCTGGCGAGCGAGCGCTTCGGTGTCGAGCGTGAGGCCCCGGAGGACCGTCACGACGTTTCCCACGCCACCGCCTCGTTCGGGCGCTTGGGCGAGGTCGAAGGCGCATGTCTCCGGCGTCGCCACTCGGAGCGATCCGGTGGGTCCGGTGACTGGCGCCACCGGCCACTCCGACATCCGGCGATCCGTGTAGAAGCGCAACCGTACCGGTCCGAGTGTCCGGTCGGCCACCGTTCGGTCGACCATGGTTTGGGTGACCTGTGGGGCCTGGTGCGCACTGCCGTGACGGGCTGCAGCGGAGAGGTATCCGAGGTAGTAATCCCGGTGGAGATGTCGGCAAAGGTCGTCGAGATACCAGTCGGCCGGTACCGTGCCCTGACTGCGGTACTGGGGTGGGACGAGCACGTAGAGACCCCGGACGGGACTGAACAGGAAGTGGCGGCGCTGTGCCTCGGCCACGGCGACGCGAACGGAGCCCACCGAGGAGCCCGTGCGATCGCGGATTTCAGCCTGGGTCGTCGTGACGCGGCCTTCGCTGAGCAGCCCGTCCCACAGATCGGCAAAGCCTCTACCAGACACCACGAAAGTAAGTGTATCGCTAACTTTCATGATGTCTGGGATGGAAATCATGGAACCTCGTGCGAACCGAGACGCGGCTTCCGGTGGCGAACGGCATTCGTGACGACAGTCATGACTCGATGCCGCCGTGAAGGAAGCGCTCCAACCGAGGTACTGACACTCTCCACCGCGAACCGATCTGGATTGCCGGTGGGAACTGGCCGGTCCGGCAGAGCCGGTAGAGCGTGTCGGGGTGCAGTCCGATCCGACCGGCGGCATCGGGTATCGAGATCAAGTCGGCTGCGGCGAGCCGATCATGTTCGGGAGTGGCTACGAGGGTCATTCTGCATCCCCGCACGACTCGGGATCGCGGCGCGCGGGGTAAGTAGCCGCCTCCCGTGGGCAGCTGGCTGAAGTGGCCCTGCCGAGCACCTCCGTCAACTCCTCGTCGACGGGCGGCAGCCTCAACATGACGCTTCTGTGCTTGGAAAGCATCCGTCCTCCCTTGTTCGGTGCCGGGACACCGCGCCCTGGTCCCTTCTCATGCTCCGGACGGTCGTCACCCTGTGACGTCACCCCGCGGATTTGTCTTGAGGGAAGAACGTCACCCTCGAAACCTGAACGTCACCCTCGGGTCGGGACCGGGCGTAACGGTCGGGAAAGTCGTGTTTCCGCAGTACACACACGGTGTACGGAATACGGTGTGTGGAGACGCTATGGTGACGAGCGTGAAGCTGATGGGAGCAGGAGCCAGCTGCCTACCGAGACGCCAGATGAGGGAGAGCGGTCATGAGCAAGGCAACGGTGCCCTCGCCCGGCCTACGGGACGAGAGGGACGCGAACCGCCGGAAGCCCGAGGGGGAGCTTTGGGAGCGGCGCCACATCAGGGTGACCTACTGGCTCGAACAGACCTTGCGCGACGAGGTCCGAGAGGCGGCCAAGGCCAAGGCCATGAGCATCAGCCAGTTCGTGGCCCAGGCTCTCCGACGCGCTGTCGACGAAGTTCGGTAGCTCCCCGCCAGGAGGGGGCCTAGATTGGGCTTCTCCTCCCGGTCATTTCCCGAGAACGTCACCTTGAGCCGAGCTCTGGTCTTTCTGAGAGGCTCAAGATTGCCACGGAGCCAACGGTGCCGGGTATCAAGAAAGTCGCGTTGAGCTGGGAGGGTGACGTTCAGGGTGACGTTGCGTTCCAGCCCAGGCGTACCACGAGGGCGGTATCGCATCGGGTCGCTCGTCGCCACGCGGAGCCGCCGCATCGTCGCGTGTCGGCCCGAAGAAGTCTTCGAGAAATCCCCCTTCTGGCTTCGCAGGGTGACGTTCAGCGTGACGTTGGCCCCGCATCATCGTCCTCAGTGACGACGCTCATTCGGCCGACCAGGGCGCGATCGGGCGATCGTCTACCGAGGCGGCTGGCGAAAGGAGAGGAAGGGTGACGCGAGCAGTGACCCCACCCACGTCGAGGTTGAGAAGATCGGTAGCTGTCATGTCGGCCGTGGCGATTGCCGTCGTCGCTGCCGGGTGTTCGTCCGGCCCGACTACCCACCCGAGCACGTCGAGCTCGGTGACGAGGCCCACCGGGTCGAGTGCCACGACCACCACATCGACCCCGGCTGGTACGACGCAGGCCGCTGTTCTGAATGCGTGGGAGTCTGCCGAGCAGACCCTCCACGGCTACCTGCAGGGGACCTGGCAGCAGGACCGGGCCGACCTCGTCGCCGGTGAGACCAGCGCCCAACTCTGGCCGAAGCTCGCCGACTACTTCGTCAACCCGGCGCTCCAGTCGGAGAACACGTTCCTCGTCGGTGTGAAGATGGGCCAGCTGAACGGACCGACGACCTACAACCTCGGCCACCCGGTCGTTTCCGCGTTGGCAGCTACGACTGCGACCGTCACGGGCTGTATCTACGACACGGGCACCACGACATCTTCTGGCCAGCCCGGTCCGTCCACGCTCGACGGGGGAGGAGCTGGCGGCTACCGCGGCACTTGGGGCCTACAGCTCGTCAGTGGCTCGTGGAAGATCACGAACTTCAAGACCACATCGGTGCCGAAGTGCTGACCACGGCGCTCCTTCGCTTTGTAGCCGGCGTGACGGTTGTGGTCGGCGCCAGTGCTGTTCTGCCCGGTGGAGTCGCCTTGCCAGGCGCTGCGTAGTCGTCGTCACGGGTGAGCACCGAACGGACCTTTGCTGCTAGCACGGGATTATCCCGATCGAGCGCACGGAGGAGCTTTCGGATCGCAGAGCGCAGCTGGGTAATGGTGTCCTGGGTTGCTACGGCATCGTAGATCGGTGTCGAGTCGAGCACCCGCACCCGGTTCCCGAGTACGCCTGCCTCAGCTGCTGCT
>NZ_DAHVQP010000032.1:0-19188 GCF_027317685.1 Saccharomonospora sp. | reverse complement strand
GGCATCTTCGCCGAGACCGCGGGCGGTGTGACCACCGGCGTCCTGTGCAAGCTGGTCCGTGAGGGCAGGCTCGACCCCGAGGCCGAGACCGTCATCGTCAACACCGGTGACGGGCTCAAGACCCTCAACGCCGTCGACTCCGGTGTCACCGCCACCATCAAACCCTCCCTGGACGCGTTCAAGGCCGAGGGCCTGGCCTGACCGTTGGGCCACGCGTCACCACCCACCACCGCACTCACCAGGAGATCCGCACATGAGCGCCAGCGTCCGCGTCCCCACCATCCTGCGTACCTACACCGACGACGCCGCCGAGGTCACCGCCGAGGGCGCCACCCTCGCCGAGATCCTCGACGACCTGGAGGCCAACCACCCGGGCATTCGGGCCCGCATCCTCGACGACAACGGCAAGGTGCGCCGTTTCGTGAACGTCTACGTCGGTGACGAGGACGTGCGTTTCGAGAAGGGCCTGCAGACCGAGGTCAAGGCCGGTCAGCAGGTGTCGATCATCCCCGCGGTCGCGGGGGGCTGCTGACGGTACGAACGACGAGGGGGCGGGCGCACCGAGCGCCCGCCCCCTCGTTGCTCGTCCGCCGGCCTCGTAGCCTGGGAGGAGGTTTCTTCCGGGACGAGGGTGGCGGTGTCGGCGACCCGTCGTGCTCGGAGCCGTGCGCGACACCTGGCCGGGGTCGCCCTGTTGGCGGTCCTCGGGATCGGGCTGTCCACGCTGTCCTGGCTGACCGCGTTGGTGGTCGGGTGGACCTACGTGTTCGCGCCGATCGTCCAGACCGTGATGATGCCGCTGCTCCTGCTGTCCGGGATGCTGTTGCCGATGGAGCCGTCGCCCGGAGGAAGGGGCCGAGCAGACCCTGGATCCACTCGGTTCCAGGTGTCGTCTTCTGTTCGCCCAACGCTCAAATGCCCTGGTTCGGGCATGTTCCCCCAGGTGATAAGTGTTCTCGGGGCTGTGGAAATCGTGACCACATCGTTTGCACTCTCCATGGTCGAGTGCTAAAAAGATGAGTGGTTAGCACTCATCTTGGTCGAGTGCTAATCGGATCGAGGCTGCGAGACCGTGGGCCTCCGGCAGCAGGGTTGCCGGTTCGACCACGGTCGTCCGTCGCGGGCGCACGCCTCGTCCCATCGCGTATCAGCCCGGTCACGGGAGGACAAGAACTCAATGGCAGCCAAACTGATCGCGTTCGACGAGGAGGCCCGTCGCGGCCTCGAGCGTGGCATGAACCAGCTCGCGGACGCCGTGAAGGTCACCCTCGGCCCCAAGGGCCGCAACGTCGTCCTGGAGAAGAAGTGGGGCGCCCCCACGATCACCAACGACGGTGTCTCCATCGCCAAGGAGATCGAGCTCGAGGACCCCTGGGAGAAGATCGGGGCCGAGCTGGTCAAGGAGGTCGCCAAGAAGACGGACGACGTCGCCGGTGACGGTACGACCACCGCCACCGTCCTGGCCCAGGCCCTCGTACGCGAGGGTCTGCGCAACGTCGCCGCCGGCGCCAACCCGGTGGGTCTCAAGCGCGGCATCGAGGCCGCCGTGGCCCGCATCAACGAGGAGCTCGGCAACATCTCCAAGGAGGTCGAGACCAAGGAGCAGATCGCCTCCACCGCCTCGATCTCCGCCGGCGACGCCCAGATCGGTGAGAGCATGGCCGAGGCCATGGACAAGGTCGGCAAGGAAGGCGTCATCACCGTCGAGGAGGGGCAGACCTTCGGGCTCGAGCTGGAGCTCGCCGAGGGCATGCGCTTCGACAAGGGCTACATCTCGCCCTACTTCGCCACCGACCTTGAGCGCATGGAGACGGTCCTCGAGGACCCCTACATCCTCATCGTCAACTCCAAGATCTCCAACAACAACGAGTTCCTGCCCGTTGTCGAGAAGGTCCTGCAGGCCGGTCGTCCGCTGATGGTCATCGCCGAGGACGTCGCCGACGGCGCCCTGCAGACCCTGGTGGTCAACAAGATCCGCGGCACCTTCAAGTCCGTCGCCGTCAAGGCTCCGGGCTTCGGTGACCGTCGCAAGGCGATGCTGCAGGACATGGCCATCCTCACGGGCGGCCAGGTCATCACCGAGGACGTCGGCCTCAAGCTGGAGAACGCCGACATTTCCTTGCTGGGTAAGGCCCGCAAGGTCGTCGTCACCAAGGACGAGACCACCATCGTCGAGGGTGCCGGCGACGCGGACCAGATCCAGGGCCGGGTCAACCAGATCCGCGCCGAGATCGAGAACAGCGACTCCGACTACGACCGGGAGAAGCTGCAGGAGCGGCTGGCCAAGCTGGCCGGTGGTGTCGCGGTCATCAAGGCCGGCGCCGCCACCGAGGTCGAGCTCAAGGAGCGCAAGCACCGCATCGAGGACGCGGTGCGTAACGCCAAGGCCGCTGTCGAGGAGGGCATCGTCGCCGGTGGTGGCGTGACCCTGCTCCAGGCGTCCAAGACCGCGTTCGAGAGCCTCAAGCTCGAGGGCGACGAGGCGACCGGCGCCAACATCGTCAAGGTGGCCGTCGAGGGCCCGCTCAAGCAGATCGCTGTGAACGCGGGTTTCGAAGGCGGCGTCGTGGTGGAGAAGGTCAAGACCCTGTCGCAGGGCCACGGCCTGAACGCCGCCACGGGCGAGTACGAGGACCTGGTGGCCGCGGGCGTCATCGACCCGGCCAAGGTCACGCGCTCGGCGCTGCAGAACGCCGCCTCCATCGCCGCGCTGTTCCTGACCACGGAAGCCGTGATCGCGGACAAGCCGGAGAAGGAGAAGGCCGGTGACGCGGCCGGCGGCATGGGTGGCATGGAAGGCATGATGTGATTCCTGCCCCATAGGCCCAAAAGGCCCGGCACCCGAAAGGGTGCCGGGCCTTTTGCGTGTCCGCAGGTTGTGTAGCCGTGTCCGCAGGTTGTGTAGTCGTGTGCATCAGGCCACGACGTGGAGCCTTCCGGAGGGCCCGCGCTGTCGCCGAGGCTTAGCGGCCCGGTTCGACCTGAGTGGCCTTCGTCGTGGTGTGCACGGGCCGACTTTCGCGCCGACGGGTCGCGGGGTGGGTGAGGAGCCCGAGGGTGGCCGCAGGGTGCTCGACCTAAGGGCTGTAGGTCGAGGTGACGATCATGACCTGTGCTTCCGGCTTGGCTGTGCTGCGCAGGCGGTGGGTGCGGGGGCGTCCAGCTAGGCGCTGTCGCCGGCTTTCGAGGGTGAATTCCGTGCCATCGTAGTGCAGTTCGATCGTTCCACTGTGTACGAAGATGAACTCGTGGCCCCGCGTGGGTGGGCTCGTTTTTGACGAACTCCGTGGCCGGCCGCAGCAGGAACGGTGACATCGCCTTGCCGAGCATGTCGGTGCTGGGACGGGCAGATTGCCCATGCGAGACATGATCAGGACCGGCATCGCCTTCGACCTCGTGAGTCTCGCCATCACCGCTTCGGTGATTCCGCTTTCCACGCACCTCGTCTCGGGATAGTCGCGGGGTAGCGGCCGTGAACACCGATCTCGTTCACGCTGCACGCCCAGTAGGCATGTTTCATCCTTTCGGGTGGTGGGTATTCCTGGAGCGGATTCCGAGTGTGGAAGGAGGGGATGAGAGTGGCAGACACACTTACTGGCCGTCGAGTCGCTTTCATGGTGGCACCCGAAGGTGCCGAACAGATCGAGTTGACCGAACCCTGGAAGGCGGTCGAGGAGGCCGGTGGCCGCCCGGAGCTGATCTCCACGAAATCGGGCAGTATTCAGGCGTTCAAGCACCTCGACAAGGGTGACACCTTCACTGTCGACAAGGTTGTCACCGAGGCGACGGTGGACGACTACGACGGGCTCGTGTTGCCGGGAGGCGTCGCGAACCCGGACATTCTGCGCACCGACTCCAACGCGGTGAGCTTCGTTCGCGAGTTCTTCACCCAGCAGAAGCCGGTCGCGGTGATCTGCCACGGACCGTGGACCCTCATCGAGGCCGATGTCGTACGCGGCCGTCGGATGACGTCGTGGCCCAGCCTCCAGACCGACCTGCGAAACGCGGGCGCGGAATGGGTCGACGAGGAAGTCGTCGTGGACAACGGGCTGGTATCGAGCCGCAAGCCCGACGACCTGCCGGCGTTCTGCTCGAAGCTGGTGGAAGAGATCGCCGAGGGGGTGCACAGCAAGCAGGCAGCGGGCGTCTGACCCGGTGCCGAACGCTTCGGAAGTGCTCAGGCGCCCGGCGGCGCATGGTGGACGCCGAGTTCGGCGGCCAATGCCATGGCGTCGCCGGGCGCTTTCACGTTTCTGTCGTTGTCGAAATACACATAGACATCGAGACCTGAATCCCGCCAGCGCGCGATCTTGTGGGCCCACCCGGTGAGTGCGGTGGGTGTGTAGCCGCTGGTGTAGATCTCCGTGTCACCGTGGAGCCGGGCGTACACGAAATCCGCCGTCGACTCCTCCACGTGCGGCCATGCGCCCGCTGTGTCGGCGACGACGAGCGCGACGTCGTGGGCCCGCAGCAGCCGGGAGCAGCGGGGATCGGTGAAACTGGGATGGCGCACTTCGAGCGCGTGCCGCAGGGGGCGGTCGGCCTCGATGTCGGTGTGTGGTTGGAAAGTCACCTTGGCGTCGTGGCGGTGAGCGAGTGCGGCCGCTTCGCCGGTGCTGCGTGGCAGGAGCTCGAAGAACGGGCCGAGCCGCTCGGCGTCGAAGACGAAACGCGGCGGCAGTTGCCAAAGAATCGGACCGAGTTTGTGCTCGAGCGCGAGGACGCCGGAGGCGAAGAAATTCGCCAGCGCCGATTCCACATCACGCAACTGCTTCATGTGCGTGATGAATCGGCTGCCTTTGACCGAGAACCGGAAATCATCCGGTGTCTCGTTCTTCCACCGTAGATACCGTTCCGGGCGTTGTAGGGAGTAGAAGGAGCCGTTGATCTCGACGGTGTTCAAGCGGTGTGACAGGTATTCCAGCTCTCGTCGTCGAGGCAGCGTCTTCGGGTAGCACACCCCTCGCCAGGTGGGATATACCCAGCCTGACGTACCGATGCGGACTTCGGTGTGGGTGTTCGGAATCCCTTGTCTCCTCTCACCAGGTCGAACGCCCGGTCAAACGTTTAATCCTCCTGCTTGCGGTCCACTCGTTCTCCTGGCCGGCGAGGTCACCGAAGTAGCGCGGCTACCGCTGCCGGCTCACAGCGGTCGGAGCAGGTCGTCGGCGTCGACGATGTGGTAGGCGTAGCCCTGCTCGGCGAGGAAGCGCTGGCGGTGGGCGGCGTACTCGGTGTCGACGGTGTCGCGGGAGACGACGGAGTAGAAGTGCGCCTGCCGCCCGTCGCCCTTGGGTCGCAGCAGCCTGCCGAGTCGCTGGGCCTCCTCCTGGCGGGAGCCGAACGTGCCCGACACCTGGATGGCCACCGACGCCTCGGGCAGGTCGATGGAGAAGTTCGCGACCTTCGACACCACGAGCTTGTCGATCTCGCCTTTGCGGAAGGCGTCGAACAGCGCCTCGCGCTCCTTGTTCCTTGTGGAGCCCTGCACCACCGGGGCGTCGAGTTCCGCGCCGAGTTCCTCCAGCTGATCGAGGTAAGCCCCGATGACGAGGGCGGGCTCACCCGCGTGCTTCTCCAGGATCGAGGAGATGACCTTGGTCTTGGTGTGCGCGGTGGAGGCGAGGCGGTAGCGCTCATCGCTGTCAGCGGTGGCGTAGGCGAGACGCTCGGCCTCGGTGAGAGTGACCCGGACCTCGACGCATTCGGCGGGTGCGATCCAGCCCTGGGCCTCGATGTCGCGCCAGGGGATGTCGTAACGCTTCGGGCCGATCAAGGAGAACACGTCGCCCTCACGGCCGTCCTCGCGCACCAGCGTCGCGGTGAGGCCGAGCCGCCTGCGGGACTGCAGGTCGGCGGTCATTCGGAACACCGGGGCGGGCAGTAGGTGCACCTCGTCGTAGATCACGAGGCCCCAGTCGCGGGAGTCGAACAGTTCGAGGTGCTTGTACTCGCCCTTGCTGCGGCGGGTGATGACCTGGTAGGTGGCGATGGTGACGGGGCGGATCTCCTTCTTCTCGCCCGAGTACTCGCCGATCTCGTCCTCGGTGAGCGAGGTGCGTTCAACGAGTTCGCGTTTCCACTGCCTGCCCGCGACCGTGTTGGTGACGAGGATGAGTGTGGTGGCCTGGGCCTGCGCCATCGCGGCCGCCCCGACCAGGGTCTTGCCCGCGCCGCACGGCAACACGACCACGCCGGAGCCGCCCGCCCAGAACGCGTCCGCCGCCTGGCGTTGGTAGTCGCGCAGCGTCCAGCCGTTCTCCTCCAGCGAGATCGGATGGGACTCGCCGTCCACGTAGCCCGCGAGGTCCTCGGCGGGCCAGCCAACCTTCAACAACGCCTGCTTCAGCCGTCCTCGTTCGGACGGGTGCACCACGACGGTGTCCGGGTCGATGCGGGAGCCCAGCATCGGGCTGATCTTCTTGTTCCGCAGGATCTCTTCCAGCACCGCGCGGTCGGTGGTGGTCATCACCAGGCCGTGCGCCGGGTGGTTCTGGATCTGGAGCCTGCCGAACCGGCCCATCGTGTCGACGATGTCGATGAGCAGCGGCTGAGGCACGGGGAAGCGGGAGTACGTGGTCAAGGCGTCGACGACCTGCTCGGCGTCGTGCCCGGCCGCGCGCGCGTTCCACAGCGCCAGCGGGGTCACCCGATAGGTGTGGACGTGTTCGGGGGCGCGTTCGAGTTCGGCGAACGGCGCGATGGCGATGCGCGCGTCCTCGGCGAGCTCGTGGTCGACCTCGAGCAGCACCGTCTTGTCCGACTGGACGATCAGGGGGCCATCAGTCACGTCCTCCTTTATACGTGCTCGGGTCAGGAGATTTCCCGTTCCGGCACGAGTGAGGTCACATCGAGTCGCTGGGAGAGCAGACCGGAGCCGTGCATGAGATCGGCTACGCGCTGTAGGCGTTCGGCGTGGGCGAAGTGCGGGTAGGTGCCCAGGGACACGAGTGCCGCCGTGACCTCGTCCACGTCGGCGAGCTGGGGCAGCGACCGGCGGATGACCCCGGTGTCCGAACCTCGTTGTTGGGCCTTCTCCAGCAGCTGACGGAACAGTGCCAGAGTCTGTGGGTTCCGGGTGGCGAATTCCTCGGTGGCCGCATACGCCGACATGGGGAAAGTTTCCGTGGCACCGTGTGCGCAGTCGGCCAGCACCCGGGCGCCGTGTTCCTTCTGGGCTTCCGCGAGATATGGCTCGCTCAGCCAAGCCGCGTCCACCTGTCCTGAACGCAATGCGTTCACCATTCGCTCGAACGGCACCACTTCGAAAGTGATCATGTTCGGGTCGACGCCGGCGGACTCGAGAACCGATCTCGCCGTCAGCGTTCCGAGCCCGTTCTGCGTCGGCACCGCGATTCGGGGGGCCGGAAGTTCGCTGAGGCTCGTGTAATGCGATTCGGGCAGAGTCACCAGTGCCATGGAACCGGACCCGGCCACATATGCCTCACCCTGCAATTGGAGCTTCACTCCTTCGGCGGCCGCCGAGAGCAGGTGGACGTCGCCGGCGGACACGATGTCCACCTCACCGTTCGTCAACAGGGCCACTGCGTTGTCCTCCTCGGAGAGCTCCATGAGTTCCACCCGCAGACCCTCGTCGTGGAACAGGCCCTCGGACACGGCCAGGCGCAGTGGCGCGGTCTCCACGGCATTACCCACACCTATTCGGAGTATCTCCGTTTCCGGTCGGAAACGATCGTCGTCCACCGTTTCGGTGAACACCGAGCATGCGCTGAGTAGTAAAACGACAGTGAGGACGAAAAGCACACGCCCGTGAGTTCGCACCGGCCGCCTCCCAGATCACAGGGCGAAACCCGACAATGTGTGGAGCTTAAGGCGATCAAGGCAATACCATCGCCGGCAACCCTGCCATGGGCACGGGCGTCCTTTGGATTGGAGTGGATGCGGTTACTCTCCAGATGTTTTCGAAGCGGATGACCCGGCCGGCCGCAGATGACCGAAGGAAGCCCAGGTGACTCGTCGCAGTGAGCGTCCAGACAAGGACGATGCGGCGATCGTCGAACACGCGGGGGGCCGGTGGCGGGTCCGTAATTGGCGGCTGCGCACCAAGTTGGTGGCGATGCTGCTCATTCCCTCGGTGGCGGTGTTGGTGCTCGTCACGTTGCGGGCCACAGACGACCTGGACAGGGCGAGGACGTTCGCGGAACGGGCCGAGCGAGTGCGGGTCGAGGCCACCGTTGTCGAAGTGGTGCACCAGCTCCAACGGGAACGGGACCTCGCCGTCCGCTACGTCGCCGAGGACAGGAGGGGATCACCCGCCGAGCTCAAAAAACAGCGGACGGAGGTCGACTCCGCCGTGGGGACGTTCGAACGCACGTTGAACAGCTCGGCGCACGCGCTGGCACCCGACACACAGCGTGCGTTCGAACGCATCCTCGACGAACTCGACATCCTCACCGGGCTGCGATACGCGAGCGAGAACACCGCGTTGCCCCCGGAGGCGCTGCTTCGGTCGTACAGCGGACTCGTCTCGGACGTCCTCGATGTCAGCGAGTCGTTCGTGTCCAACGCCGTCGACGACGAACTCGCCGGAAGCCGACTGGCCGCCAACGCCCTGGCGAAGGTGAAGAACGAGATGTCGATCAGGCGCGCGGTGATCGCGCAGATCCTGGCCCAGGGCAGTTTGTCGGAGGACATCGAACGCAGGCTACTGGCCGTCGAGGCGCAACTGGACGCCGCGAAGGACGAGTTCATGTCCTTGGCGACCCCGCGCCAGCAGCGCATGTACACCGACACGGTGATCGGCCTCGTGGTGGATCTCGGCAACGGCATCGTGGAATCCGTGCTGACCCGCGCCGAGACCGACAGCACGCTCGACGGGCTTTCCGCCGAGGAATGGGACACCTCGTCCACCTACACCATCAACCTGGTCCGGAAGATCCAGGACGCGCTGTTGGTGGAACTGCAGGAACGGGCGGACGCCCTCGCCGCCGACGCGCGGCGCTCGGCGGGCACCGACGCGGGGGTGGTGTTGGGAGCGCTGCTGTTCGCGGCGATCCTCGCCGTGGTGATCACCCGTTCGCTGCTCCGGCCGTTGAGGACGTTGCGCAGTTCCGCACTCGATGTCGCGGAGAACAAACTGCCCGCCGCGGTGGACGACATCCTCACCGAGGAACACCCCACTCCCGAGCACATCTACACGCGGGCCATCGAGCGGGTGCCGGTCTACACACGAGACGAGCTCGGCGAGGTGGCCAGAGCGTTCGACGCCGTCCACGGCGAGGCGGTGCGACTGGCCGGCGAGCAGGCCATGCTGAGGGAGAACGTCAACTCGATGTTCGTGAACCTCTCCCGACGCAGTCAGGACCTGGTGGAACGCCAACTGACCGTGCTCGACCGCATGGAGGAGCACGAGCAGGATCCGGACATCCTGGATGGCCTGTACGAGCTCGACCACCTCGCCACCCGGATGCGTCGTAACAGCGAGAACCTGTTGGTGTTGTCGGGAGAGGACGCCGCACGGCCGCTGCCGGGGTCGGTCCCCGCCTCCGAGGTCATCGGCGCAGCACTGTCCGAAGTGGAGCATTACCGGCGTATCTCGGTGGAGGCGTCGCCCGAGCTGTCCGTCCGCGGTGACGCGGCGGCCGACCTCATCCACGTGATCGCGGAGCTGTTCGAGAACGCCACCGCGTACTCGCCGGAGTCGGAGCGGGTGACGGTCGTCAGTTCGGTGACGAAGGAACGGCAGTGGCGCATCGAGATCACCGACCGTGGAGCCGGGATGCCCGGCACGGAGATCCGGCGGGCGAACGCACGGTTGGCCGACCCACCCGATGTGGACGTCGAGGTGTCACGACGGATGGGGCTGTACGTGGTCGGCAGACTGTCGGCCCGGCACGGCATCAGGGTCCGACTCGCCGCGGCCGAGCCGCGCGGGCTCACCGCGACCGTGCTCGTCCCCGCCGGCCTCGTGGAGTACAACACGCCCGAGCCCATCGAACTGCCCGCGCCCTCGGCGTCGAAAGAACAGTTCGTGCCGTCCGCACCCGAGGTCGAGCCCACCGACCTACCGGAAGCCCCGTACGTTCCGGACACCGGCAGCGCGGAGTCGGCCACAGCCGACGGCGAGGCCTGGGCCATGGGGTCCATGGGGTCCATGGGGTCCATCGAATCCGGCGCCGACGAGAGTCCGGAACCGGAGTCGGCTTCGATCGGCAGCGTGCTCGACGCCGGGGCACCGGAGCCCAAGCGACCGAGGAGAACGACGGTCGAGTTGGGCGCGCAACCGGCTTGGCCGACGCAGGACGACGACGAACAACACCCGGCCGCCCTGGAGGAAGAGGTCCCGACCGACCGATTGCCCGCATACCAGGCACTGCTGTCCAGATGGTTCCCCGACGCGGTCACCCCGCGCGCGGAGGACGTGGTGTGGCCGGAAGACCCGGATGACCCGGGCGAACCGGTCGGCACCGGTGTCGGAGGCGCCGAATTCACCTCCAGGACATCGACGGCTCCGCCGATCGCCTCGGCCTTGTCCGAAGAGGACAAAGACACCGTGCCCAGGCCGTATCCACCCAGACACGGTGTCATCGACCGTCGTGGGGAACGCCCGCCACCGGTCAACCGCTCACCGGAAGCGGTGCGGGAGCGGATGACGAGCCTACAACGAGGCGTGCAGCGGGGTCGGCACGCTCGCGCCGACTGACCGACCCCGCCGCACCGACCTCCTCAGCTGCCCGCGAGCTCGGCCGGGGCCTTGGCTCCGCCGTGCAGCAGGCGAGCGACCTCCGCGCGCAGTGACACGAACTCCGGCGACTCCCGAGTCGTGATCTGGTCCCGCTCGTCGGGCAGATCCACCGTCAGGTCCGCCACGATCGTGGCCGGGGACTTCGACAGCACCAACACCCGGTCACCGAGGTAGACGCTCTCGTCGATGTCGTGGGTGACCAGCAGCACGGTGCTCTCGTTCTGCCTTTGCACCTGCCGCAGCAGGTCCTCCAGTTCGAAGCGCGTCTGCGCGTCCACCGACGCGAACGGCTCGTCCATCAGCAGCAACGCGGGCCTGCGGGCCAGCGCACGAGCGATCGACACCCGCTGCTGCATACCCCCGGACAACTGCCAGGGATACTTGTCGCCCACACCGGGAAGGTTGACCCACTCCAGGGCCTCCTCCGCCCGCTTCCTGCGTTCGGCCTTGCCGATGCCGCGCCAGCGCAAGGGGAACTCCACGTTCTTACGCACCGTCAGCCACGGGAACAGCGAACGGCTGTAGTCCTGGAACACCACGGCGAGGTCTTCCGGAACACCGTCCACCGGGGCGCCCTGCAACGAGACGTCCCCACCCGAGGGCTTGATGAGCCCCGAGATGCAGCGAAGCATCGTCGACTTGCCGCAGCCCGAGGGGCCCACGATGCACGCGAGTTGGCCGGTCTCCACGGTGAAGGTCAAATCGTTCACCGCGAGGTGCGCGCCGTCACCGCTGCCGTAGCGGTGGTAGAGGCCGGACACCTCCAGCATTGTTGCCATGTCACGCTCCCGTCGTCTTGGTGTCCGCGGTGCCGTTCGTGGGTTGCCAGGCCAACACCTTGCGCTCCACGGCGAGCAACAACTCGTTGAGGCCGTAGCCCAACACTCCGAGCAGCACGATCCACGTCCACATCGTCGTGAATTCGAAACTCTGCTGCGAGAGGATCAGTTGGAACCCGATTCCGTTGGTGGTCCCGACCATCTCCGCGATCACCATGAGGATCAGAGCCAACGACAGACTCAGCCTCAGCCCGGCGAAGATCTTCGGCATGGCCGCGGGCAACACGACCATCGTGATCCAGTAGTGCCGGGGAGTGCGGAAGGACCGTGCCGTCTCCTGCTGCAGCGGTCCCACCGAGCGGACACCGTCGATCGTGTTCAGGATGATCGGCCAGACCACGCCGAACACGATCGTCACGACCTTCATGGTGTTGTCGATGCCGAACAACACCATGAAGACCGGGACCAGTGCGGGCGGCGGAACAGCACGCATGAAGGACAGCAACGGTCCCACGTAATCCAGTGCCGTCTGCGAACGGCCCAGCGCCGTCCCCAGCGCCACACCGATCACCGTGGCGATCGCCCAACTGCCGAAGATCCTGCCCAGGCTCGGCAGCACGTCCTCGAACACGGTCTCCGCCAGGAACAGCTGCGACGCAGGTCCGGAGAAGAACACGTCGAAGATCGAGGCGACGATCTGCGTGGGGCGGGGGAAGAAGGGGCTCTCCGCCGCCAGCGTCGCCAGCTCCCACAGCACGACCAACGCGATGGCCAGCGACCACTTCAACAAGAGGCTCTTGACGACGCCCACGGTCCTGCTCATGCCACCTCCGCCGTGGTCGCTTTGTGCCACTTGAACAGTCTTCCGCCGAGCCGCTCCAGACCCTCGTTGGCGAGATAGCCGATCAAACCCGCCACCACGGTGCCCGCGAGCACCAGGTCGGTCCGTCCCGCGCCGTGCGCGGCCTGCAGGATGAAACTGCCGAGCCCGGCGCTGGAACCCGCGATGAATTCCGTGCTGACGATGACGATCAGTCCCACCGAGGCGGATATGCGGATGCCGGTGAACACGAACGGAGCCGCGTGCGGCAACGCCACCGTGGTGAGAACACCGGCCTTGCTGACACCGCACGACCGCGCGGTGTCGATGAGCAGCTGATCGATCTCGTCGAAGGCGTAGATGGTGTTGTAGAGAATCGGCCACACGGCGGCGTAGATCGCCAGTATGATCTTCGCCTCAGGGCCGCCACCGATCGACACCAGAACCAGAGGGATCAGCGCCACCGAAGGGATTGGCCGGAGGAACTCGACGACCGACCGGGTCGCCATGCGGACATAGGGGAAGTTTCCCAGCACGAGGCCCAACGGAACGGCGATCGCCACCGCGATGCCGAGAGCGATCAGCCACGCCAGGACACTGGCGATCACATCGCGCAGGAATTCCTCTTGCCCGAACAGTTCGACGATTCTGGTCAGTACGACCGAGGCGGGCGGAACATCTTGCTCTGCGATCACGCCGAGCCTGATCACCAGTTCCCAGAGAACCAGGAAGGCGATCAGGCCGGCGATGTTACGTATGAAAGGACGCACGTCAGTCCGTGTTCGGTTTGACGATCATCGATTCGACGTCGACCTTTTCATCGATCAGGCCGAACTCCAGCATCATGTCGGCGACTCTCTGAATTCTCGAAGCGTCCAGGGCCGAGTGGAAGTTGGGCAGGCTCACCATCGATGCCGTGGCGGCGTCGATGCCCGCGGTTTCCTGGATAACGGGTTCGATCACTTCCCGATCCTGGGCGTCCTCGGTGGCCCGCTCCATCGCGCGCTGGAATGCGGCTACGGTCTTCGGGTTCTTCTCCACGAATTCGGCGAGGGCACCGTAACCGGCGAGAGGCATGTCCTGCGTCGGACCCGTCGCGACGTCCGCGATCGGTGTCACGCCGTGTTCCTCCGCGCCCATCGTGAGGAACGGTTCGATGAGCAGACCGGTGTCCACGTGACCGTTGGCCACGGCCGAGGCGATGTCCGGGAACGACGTCTGAACCCAGGTGACGGATTCATGGTCCAAACCGTTCGCCGCCATGAACGACTTGACGATGGTGTCCGAGATGGTTTTCGGCGCCGATACCGCGATCTTCTTGCCTTCGAGGTCCTCGACATCTTGGACCGGGCCGCCTTCCTTCGCGACGAGCACGAAGGTGTCGGGGGCTGCGGACACCGCGTCGGCGACGAGTTTGATGTCGGCGGTCCCACTGGCCTGCGCCGACGTGAACGGCACGTAGCTGGACTGGACGATGTCGGCGTCACCGCCGAGCATCTTCTGTGTCGCGGCCTGGCCACTCGCCGTCTGTTCGATCTTTACTTCGAGACCTTCATCGGCGAAGTAACCCGCGTCCCTCGCGTGATAGAGCGGAGCGACGTCGATGGAGGGGAGATGAGCCACTGTGATAGTGGACTTTTCGACAGAACCGTTGCCTCCGCCCTGCGATTCCGACGAGCCGTCCTCGCCGCTCAGCAGACCACATCCGCTGACGGAGGCGAGAAGACCCGCGGTCGTCACGGCGGTGGCAAGGCGACCGCGTCTTGATTTCCTTCTCGTCGTGGTGCCGTGTCGAAGCAATGCCACTCCTCGGTGAGGTATCAGTGCCGGTTGGATGGTGCGCTGATTGAATGCGACGCCCTCCCCGGTCGCTCAGCGAACCACGGTTACTGTAGAGAGTTGACGCGCCACTCACAATGCGTACGCACCCGGAATCTAAGGGTGTCCTGGTCCACTCGAACGGGCGGTATCGAGTGTGGTCTAATTAACTCTGGGTTTACTGAAGATGCACGACTCCTCGCTCTCTGCGAGACGGACGCTCAGTGAAGTCCAACGAGGATCAACCGGCGAGGGTTACATCCTTTGGGGGGCTTCGCTACATTCTGTGCCTGAACAGCGGGTCAATGAAACACCGAAGTAGTGGCGGATGGATGACTGTTTGGCGGAATCCAAGTCGATCAAGTCGGTTGAGTCGACGCTTCGGTGCGCTGATCACGAGAGCGAGGATTGACCCATCTGGGGGCTTCCGGCATGCTCACGCTGCCTCTCCACAGAAGGCATTACAGAAAGTCGCGTAAGCGTGTGCGGAGCGTAGCAATTGCTCGGCCAGGACGCCGGCTTCGGATCCGGCTCGGACAACGATGGTGGTAAAGCGGTGCCCAAGACTGAGACCGCGGATGGGGAGGGGCTGGACCCGGCTCGGAGCCAAGCCCACGACCAGGAAGGACAGGAGGAGCCTGCGCGTGAGAGCGCGGCCGACACTGCCGGTGCGGACTCTACGGAGACGGCGTCTCGCTGGAGAGTGAGCAACTGGGCGCTGCGCTACAAGCTCGCCCTCGTTCTGGCCATTCCCCTGGTGACCGCGCTTGTTTTCGGTAGCCTTCGCGCGGTTTCGGAACTGGACGACGCCGCGGCGTTCAACGAGACCGTGGCCCAGGTCGAAGCCTCCCAACAGGTTGTCCTCGTGGTGCACGAGTTGCAACGGGAACGCACGCTCATGGCCACGGCCATGTCGTCCGACTGGGTCGACCCCGAGGCCGTCAACGAGCAGACGTCGAAGGTGGACGACGGGGTGGCGCGGCTGCAGGGGATGGTGGCCGAAAGCGACTTCGGTGACGAAGAGGTGCAGCGTGTCTACGAACGGGCATTGCAGCGCCTCGACGCGCTCGGTCCGCTGCGGGACACGCTCAACAACACGGACCTGCCCGAGCTGACGGCCTACATCACGTACAACTCGATCCTCGAACCGCTGATCAACCTCGGACGCACGGTGAACCTGTCGGTCACTGACCGAGGACTGCTGCGGCAAGGCACGGCCGTTCAGGCCGTCACCGAGGCCAAGGAATACACGTCACGGCAGAACGCGCTCCTGCAGATCGCCGTCGGTAACCACGGTTTCTTCGGTGACCTCTTCGATCGCTCGCTCGCCGCTCAGGCCAGTGCCGGTGCCGCGATCGACAACTTCAACGCCAACGCCGACCTGCGGGAACAACAGCTGTACCTCGACACCGTTTCCGGTGCCGAAGTGGACAATCGGGAGCGGCTGATCTCCCAGGCGTACTCGGCGGCCGATTCGCCCGGTGGTCTCAACACCAACTCGCGGCAGCTGTTCACGGACGGCGGAGACACCGTGGACAAGATGCGCGAGGTGGAAAGCGACCTGCTGACCGGTCTGCGTGCGCAGGCCGAGACACTGGCGAGTCAGGCAAGCCAGGCGGCATGGATCTTCTTCGGTCTGATGCTCGCCACGCTGGCCGCCACGGTGGCGCTAACCCTCATGGTCATCAGGGCGCTCACCAGGCCGCTGAAGACACTGCGTTCCAGCGCGTTGGAGGTCGCATACGTCCGATTGCCCGAGACGGTGCGGCGCATCCTCGACGACCCGAACCCGATGGAAGCGTCTCGGGACGCGGTCACCCCGGTTCCGGTGCACACGCGCGAGGAGATCGGGGAACTCGCGAGGTCGTTCGACGTGGTCCACGAGCGAGCGGTGCGTCTGGCCGCCGAACAGGCGCTGCTGCGCGAGAACGTCAACGGCATCTTCGTCAACCTCTCGCGACGCAGCCAGCGCCTGGTGGAGCGTCAGCTCAGCATCATCGACAAACTGGAGTCCGACGAGCAGGACCCGGACCAGCTCGCGAGCCTGTTCGAACTCGACCACCTGGCGACGCGGTTGCGGCGTAACGGCGAGAGCCTGCTGGTGCTCTCCGGTGCCGGGCTCACGAAGACGATGTCCAAGCCGGTGCCCGCCGCCGACGTCCTCGGCGCCGCGGTGTCGGAGATCGAGCAGTACTCCCGGGTGGAACTGGGCACGATCCCGGACGTGGCCGTGCACGGCAGGGCGGTGCACGACCTGGTCCACCTGCTCGCGGAGTTGCTCGACAACGCCACCTACTTCTCCGAGCCCGAGACCAAGATCACCGTTAGGGCCGTGGTCACCCGCCGCACGTCGCTCGCCGTGCAGATCACCGACCGCGGTGTCGGCATGTCCGAGGAACAGTTGGCCGAGGCCAACGAACGGCTCGCCACGCCTCCGGACCTCGACGTGTCGGTGACCCGCCGCATGGGTCTGTACGTGGTCGCCCGGCTGGCGAAGCGACACGGCATCGAGGTGCGGTTGCGGGAGAACGAGGACATCGAGGGCGGCGTGATCGCGCGTGTCGTCGTGCCCAGCGAACTGCTCACCGACTCGCCCATCGCCTTGTCCTCGCCCTCCGTGCCGTCGATCGCGTCCCGCGAAGCGAGGAACGAGGCCTTCGCACCCTCGCGTGTGGACACTCCTGCTCTGCCTTCCGGCACGCCGCCGTTGCCCGCGCCGCGCAAGCCGTCGGTGGACTCGGACAGGACGGCTATGCTGCCTCCGCCCCCGGCGCAACCACCGCAGCGGGGACAGGAGGAAGAGGAACCGGAGCAGAGGGCACAGCCCGAAGCTCCAGCGCAGTCGGAACACAACGGTCTCCGCCCGCTCGACCAGCCGATCAGTCTCGACGATCTCGTCGGAGGCATGGGTAAGGCAGCGGGGCCGTTCGTGAGCCCGGAAACCCCGGAACCCGCCTCGGAATCCACGCCGGAACCTGCATCGGAGCCTGCGACCGAGCTCGTGCACCCGGCTTCGCCCACCGAGCCGGAGGAGCCGGAGTGGCCGACGGAGTCGCCCGACGGTGACACCGACGACGGCCACGTCAACGAGGCGCACGCCTCCGAGGCGTCGCCGAACGAGGAAACGCGCTACGTCCCGGTGGAGCAGGACTCGACGTCCGAGGCTTCGTTGGTCGGCGGCGACGAGAGCGCGCTGGAGGACGATGTACCTACCAGGAGACTGCCGATTTACCAGTCAGTGCTGTCACGGTGGTTCAGTGAGGAGAGTCCGCTCGACTCGTCGGAGGTCGACTCCGACGGTGAGGCGTGGGGTGCCGAGCCTGGCTCGGTATCCGACACCGAGGACGACGAGACGGCGGGTGCCGCGATGAGCGACAGCGCCGAGGACACGACCACGGACAGCGCGCGCGACGCCGGCTGGTACAGCGTTTCCGACAGCGGCTGGCAGGCTGCACACGCGTTGCTGGAGGAAAAGCATGAGGAGATCACGCCTGCCGGGCTGCCCAAGCGTGTGCCCAACGCATACCTGGTGCCGGGCTCGGTCTCCTCGAGCCGGGGTAACGCGTTCGCCGACACCACCGCCGGGGAACCGGGGCGCAGTGCCGTCGCCAGGTCGGCCGAGGCGGCGCGCAACCGCATGAAGAGCTTCCAGCGTGGCTACCAGAGTGGCCGCCACGCGCTCAAGGAGCCGTCGGCCCAGAGTGAGCAGTTTGACAAGACGGGCAACGACACCCGTCACAACGGGGCGAAGGAGTAGAAGTTGACACGCGCGGGTTCAGCGCATCCGGGTACGCCGAAGAAGGGCAACTCCGGGCAGCAAGGCAGCTTCGCTTGGCTCATCACCGACTTTGTGCATCGGGTTCCCGGTGCGGCCCACGCCGTCGTCGTCTCGGCGGACGGGCTGCTACTGGCGGCTTCGCGTGGGTTGCCCAAGGACAGGGCCGACCAGCTCGCCGCCGTGGCGTCGGGTCTGACGAGCCTGGCGCGGGGAGCCGCGCAGGTGTTCGAGGGTGGCCCCGTAGCACAGACCGTTGTCGAGATGGCCAACGGCTTTCTGTTCCTGATGTCGGTGTCCGACGGGTCCTGCCTGGCTGTGCTCGGCGCTCCCGACAGTGACATCGGGCTCGTTGTCTACGAGATGACGTTGCTGGTGGATCGGGTCGGGCAGCAGATGACACCGGAACTGCGGGCCCAGTTACAGGGCTCGCGCCGGTAGATCTCCCGGCCTTTTCGGCGACGCACGGCACCTGAGATGACGCAGACAACGTAGTTCGAAATGAGAAATCGCAGTTCGGTGAGAAAACACTGAGGAGACAGCCGTGGATTCCGGGCACTCACGAGGTGATCGACGGCTCGACAGGGAGCGTGCGGCCGAGCGTTGGCCGAGCGAGCCGGAGGAAGAGGCGTTTCGCAACCGCGGGCGCCGCGCGTCGCGGCGGGTCGACGACCCGCTCGACACGGGTGAATGGCTACGCGCCGGCGGGCTCGATTCGCCGGGACCGTCGGACTTCGACGTCTCCGACTACGGTCGGTCCTCGCTGCTGTCCGGACCCGGCGCCGAACTGTACGGGATGGGCGGTGGCGGCTATTCCGGCTCCGACGGCTCGTTCTCGTCGTTCGACGACCATTACGGGTCGGCCCACGATATGGGGACGTACGATGCCGGGCCGTCTTCCGGGGAGCTTCCCTCTCCCACACCCCGCCACCACTGGGACCAGGAGTCGGAGGAAGAGGAGCCGTCCTCGAGTTTGGTGCGGCCGTACTTCCGTACCGGAGGTAGGACGAAACCGGACTACGACCTGGCCCTCGAGGCGCTGATCTCCACCAGCGAGCGGGGCAGGAGGCTGGAACGGGTGCGGGTGCCCGAACACAGATCCATCTGTGGTCTGTGCCTTGATACCCGATCGGTCGCCGAGGTGGCTGCGTTGCTCAAGATGCCACTCGGTGTCGTGCGGGTTCTCGTTGGTGACGTTGCCGGTCTCGGGCTTGTGCTCGTGCATTCCGCGTCCTCCTCCATGGTGGGAGACCGGCCCAGTATCGAGTTCATGGAAAGGGTTCTCAGTGGG
>NZ_DAHVQP010000012.1:0-3451 GCF_027317685.1 Saccharomonospora sp. | reverse complement strand
CGACATGGCGGAGCTGACGATCTCCTCGGATGAGATCGCCAACGCGATCGAGAACTACGTCTCGAGTTATTCCCCGGACGTGAGCCGGGAAGAGGTCGGCGTCGTCGTCGACACCGGCGACGGTGTGGCCCACGTCGAGGGCCTGCCGGGCACCATGGCCAACGAACTGCTGGAGTTCCCCGGCGGGATTCTCGGCGTCGCGCAGAACCTGGAACCGCGCCAGATCGGTGTCGTCATCCTCGGTGACTTCGAGTCGATCGAGGAAGGCCAGGAAGTCAAGCGCACCGGTCAGATCCTCTCGATCCCGGTCGGCGAGAACTTCCTCGGCCGCGTCATCGACCCGCTCGGCAAACCGATCGACGGACTCGGCGACATCGAGGCGACCGAGCGTCGTGCCTTGGAGCTCCAGGCCGCGTCCGTGGTGGAGCGGCAGCCGGTGTCGGAGCCGCTGCAGACCGGTATCACGGCGATCGACGCCATGACCCCGATCGGCCGCGGACAGCGCCAGCTGATCATCGGTGACCGCAAGACCGGTAAGACCGCGGTCTGCATCGACACGATCATCAACCAGAAGGCCAACTGGGAGAGCGGCGACCCGAAGAAGCAGGTTCGCTGCATCTACGTCGCGGTCGGTCAGAAGGGCTCCACGATCGCCTCGGTGCGTAAGTCGCTGGAGGACGCGGGTGCGATGGAGTACACGACCATCGTCGCCGCTCCCGCCTCCGACTCCGCGGGCTTCAAGTGGCTGGCCCCGTACTCGGGCTCCGCGCTCGGCCAGCACTGGATGTACCAGGGCAAGCACGTGCTGATCGTGTTCGATGACCTCACCAAGCAGGCTGAGGCGTACCGCGCGATCTCGCTGTTGCTGCGTCGTCCGCCGGGCCGTGAGGCGTTCCCCGGTGACGTCTTCTACTTGCACTCGCGTCTGCTGGAGCGCTGCGCGAAGCTGTCGGACGAACTGGGTGGCGGTTCGCTCACGGGCCTGCCCGTCATCGAGACCAAGGCCAACGACATCTCGGCCTACATCCCCACGAACGTCATCTCGATTACCGACGGGCAGTGTTTCTTCCAGTCTGACCTCTTCAACTCGGGTCAGCGCCCTGCGGTCGACGTGACCACGTCGGTGTCGCGAGTCGGTGGTGACGCCCAGATCAAGGCGATGAAGAAGGTCTCGGGTTCATTGCGGATCGACCTGTCGCAGTACGAGGAGCTGAAGGCGTTCGCGGCCTTCGCCTCGGACCTCGACGCCGCGTCGAAGGCCCAACTGGACCGCGGTGCCCGGCTGTACGAGCTGCTCAAGCAGCCGCAGTACTCGCCGGTGCCGGTCGAGCAGCAGGTCGTCACGGTCTTCCTTGGCTCGAACGGTCACTTCGACGACGTGCCGATCGAAGACACGGCTCGGTTCAACAACGAGCTGCTGGAGACGATCCGGCATCGGCACGACGACATCCTCGCCGAGATCCGCGACAAGGGTCACTGGACCGACGAGCTCGCCGAGCGGGTCATCGAGGTGACGAAGGAGTTCAAGAAGGGCTTCACCACCTCCGAGGGCAAGTCGCTGGTCGGCGACGAGTCCGTCGATCCCATGGACGCGGAGAAGGTCGGCCAGGAATCTGTGAAGGTGCACCGTCCCGCGGCTGCGAAGAAGTAGGGCGCGAATATGACCGCTCAGCTTCGTGAGCTCCGGCAGAAGGTCCGGGCAACCAAGTCGATCGGGAAGATCACTAAGGCGATGGAGCTCATCGCCACCTCGCGCATCAGCAAGGCGCAGGCGAGGGTCGAGGCGTCCCGGCCGTACGCGTCGGAGATCACCAACGTGCTCTCCGCCCTGGCGGGGGCCAGCACCAATCTCGACCACCCCTTGCTGGTCGAACGGCCGAACCCCAAGAGGGTCGCCGTGTTGGTGGTGACCAGTGACAAGGGCCTCGTCGGCGGTTACAACGCCAACGCGCTGCGAGCGACCGAGGAACTGCTTGCCCTGCTCCGCGAGCAGGGCAAGGATCCCCAGCTCTACGTGATCGGCGGTAAGGGCGTGAACTACTACAAGTTCCGTGACCGCGAGATCGCGGGCAGCTGGACCGGGTTCTCGCAGCAGCCGCGTTACGAGAACGCCGCCGAGGTGGGGGAGACCCTGGTGAGCGCGTTCGTCGCCGGTGCGGACGACGAGGGTGCGAACGCGGGCGCCGACGGTGTGCTCGGCGTGGACGAACTCCACATTGTGTACACCGAGTTCCGCTCGATGCTCACGCAGACGCCGGTCGCTCGCCGCATCGCCCCGCTGGAGGTCGAGTACACCGAGGAGGCCCCCACGGCCATTCCTCCGGCGTACGAGTTCGAGCCGAGTGCCGAGCAGTTGCTGGGTGCACTGTTGCCTAAGTACATCAACACGCGGATCTATGCGGCGTTGTTGGAGTCGGCGGCGTCCGAGCTGGCGGCACAGCGCAACGCCATGAAGTCGGCGTCGGACAACGCCCAGGAGCTGGTCGAGACCTACACCCGACTGGCGAACCAGGCCCGCCAGGCCCAGATCACCCAGGAGATCAGCGAAATCGTCGGTGGGGCTGACGCGCTCGCCGCCACAGGAAGTGATGTGTAAGCCATGACTGCCGTGCAAGACACAGCAACCGCGGCCAAGGGGCGGATCGTCTCCGTGACCGGGCCGGTCGTCGATGTCGAGTTTCCCCGCGGCGCGGTGCCCGAGCTGAACAACGCCCTCAAGGTGGAGGTCGAGTTCGAGGAGCTGCGCAAGACGGTCACGTTGGAGGTGGCGCAGCACCTCGGTGACAACCTCGTGCGCACCATTTCGCTCCAGCCGCAGGACGGTCTGGTGCGGGGTGCCGAGGTCACCGACACCGGCGCGCCGATCTCGGTCCCGGTCGGTGACAAGGTGAAGGGTCACGTCTACAACGCGCTCGGCGAGTGCCTGGACGAGCCCGGCTACGGTGCCGACCTGGAGCGTTGGTCCATTCACCGTAAGCCGCCGGCGTTCGACCAGCTCGAGGGTAAGACCGAGATGCTGGAGACCGGTCTGAAGGTGATCGACCTGCTCACCCCGTACGTGCAGGGTGGCAAGATCGGTCTGTTCGGTGGTGCCGGTGTGGGCAAGACGGTGCTCATCAAGGAGATGATCACCCGTGTCGCCAAGAACTTCGGTGGTACCTCGGTTTTCGCCGGTGTCGGCGAGCGTACCCGTGAGGGCACGGACCTCTTCCTGGAGATGAGCGAGGACGGCGTCATCAACGACACCGCGCTCGTGTTCGGGCAGATGGACGAGCCGCCGGGCACCCGTATGCGGGTGGCGCTGTCCGCTCTGACGATGGCGGAGTACTTCCGCGACGTGCAGAACCAGGACGTGCTGCTGTTCATCGACAACATCTTCCGGTTCACCCAGGCCGGTTCCGAGGTGTCGACCCTGCTGGGCCGGATGCCGTCGGCCGTGGGTTACCAGCCG
>NZ_DAHVQP010000140.1:0-38651 GCF_027317685.1 Saccharomonospora sp. | reverse complement strand
TGGGAAACAAACAGTGGCTGGGCCCGTCACACCGGCTTGTTCGCGTGACCGGTGGGGCCGAGTAGAGGCACAGCGAACTGCGCACGGAGAAGCCCTGGAAAGGCGACAGAGGACCCGGGTTCGATTCCCGGCACCTCCACGAAACCTTCCCGACGACGAGGCCGCTCCCGCACCACGCGGGGGCGGCCTCGTCGCGTTCTTAGGCCCTGTCGGTTCTCCGGCCGGGGCCCAAGACGGAACGAGAAGACCCGCACGGCTGTTTGGGCCCCTCCGAACCCGGTAAGTCTGCGAACACGGACGAAGACCCCATCAGCGTTTTCGCGGAAAAGATCACCGGAACACGGCGGCCGGTGCAGGCGACTGCCGGCTGACCGGCTGGAGAAGGGCTGGATCATGGACCACGATTACTTCATCGGTCAGGTACAGGCACGTGCACAACTGGCCAGCCGCGGCGAAGCGGAAGGCCTCACCCGCGCCACACTCGAAACGCTCGGCGAACGCATCCCCGAACAAGTGGCCACCCACCTCGCCGACCAACTCCCCAGGGAGATCGGCGAGAACCTGCGAAGGACCGTCACGATGGCCGGCGCGGGCACCGGGGAGCGCTTCGGCCTGGACGAGTTCGTACGCAGAGTGTCCGCTCGCGGACAGATGGCCGAACCCAACGCCGTATACGGGTCGCGAGTGGTGCTCGAAGTGACGGGCGAGGCCACCCAAGGGGTCCTCGACAAGGTCCGCGACTCGCTCCCGTCCGAACTCCGGCCGCTGGTCGACGCTGGGAGCACGGGCGAGATGCAGACCTGAACTGCTTAGGGTGCCGGTATGGCATCCGAAATCACCTCGTGCTTCACGAAAGTCGACGACCTGCGCGCCTACCTGTCCCGACCGAAGGACGGTGGCTCCGGTGGCATGCTCCTGTTACCGATGATCACCGGGATCGGCGCGCAGGTCCGCGAGTTCGCCGACGATATCGCACGCGCGGGAGTGACGGCTTTGAGCTGGGACCCGTGGCACGGCGTGAGCGGCGATGACACACCACGCGAACGACTCGCCGAGATGCTGCGGGAACTCGACGACGAAGCCTGCCTTTCCGAGATGAGCCGCCTGCTCGACCACATGACCGGAGAGCTCGGGTTCACCCGAGTCGGTGTCATCGGATGGTGCATGGGTGGACGATTCGCGTTCCTGCTGGCGGGACGCGACCAGCGGGTGTGCAACGTCGTCGCTTACCACCCCACCGTGGCCGATCCCACCCGCCCCGAACCACACCCTCGACGCCGCCGAGTACGCCGCACGAACCGCCGCGCCCGTGATGATGCTCTACCCCGAACAGGACTCGCTCGTGCCATGGGAGAGCTTCACCCGGCTGCAGACGGCACTCCAGTCCCGCTCGGTCGGAGCCAGCATCGTGCACGTCTATCCCGGCGCCGAGCACGGCTTCTCCGAACGTAGCCGCCACGGCAACAGCGTCAACGCCGACGCCTATGCGCTCTCATGGCCTCAGGTACTCCAGTTCATCCGCACCACCACGGAGTCCACGGCGATCACGGCATAGGGCTTCGGGCAGCAGGGCCGCGGCAGCCGTGTGAGCGTTCTCAGAGCACCGCGGGACACGTCGACTGACACCGACTCGGGCAGAATGCCGCGCATGAAGACCCGCAGCGCCGGCAGCCTGGTCGTGGACATCGTGATGCTCGTGCTCGCGGTGCTCTCGGTCGCCCTGCTCACCTACGTGCTCCTCGGCGACGTCTCACCTGATACGGCACGCACCGTGTTCGCCATCGACACGGCCATCTGCGGTGTCTTCGCCGTGGAGTTCGTGTGGCGTTGGCGCACAGCGCGTTGGGACAAACGGTTCCCATTGCGGCACTGGTACGAGGTGCTGGGAATGATCCCCATCGCGCACCCCGCGTTGCGAGGCCTGCGGTTGCTGCGAATCGTGGTGCTGCTGTTCCGGCTCGCCCGCACCACCGACCGAGTCTTCGGGGAGAAGGCCACACAACGGTTGGTGGAACGCTTCTCGCGCCCGATCGTGGCGGCCATCAAACAGCCGATCACCGTCGCGGTGCTCGACGAAGTCGCGAAAGTGCTCGAAACAGGACGCTACCCACACAACATCGCGCGCTCGCTGGAAGAACACAAGGAACTGTTGCGGGACATCGTCACGGAGAAGGTGAAAAACGATCCGCAGGCGGGCATGTTGTCGCGGTTGCCGTTCCATGACGACGTCTTGCGTTCCCTTGTGGACACCACCATTCGTGTTCTGCTGGAGGTACTCGCCGATCCGCGGATGGATGACTTCTTCGCGCACGCCGTGCGGGAGAACCAGGCCCAGATTCGTGCGGCTGTGGAACAAGGGCTGCATGAACGTGCCGAGTCCATGGCGGGAACGGACGACGGCGGGGCTCGGGCGTGGTTGCCCGGCGCTTCCGGTGCGCGGGACTGAGCCAGTGGAGCGGGGTGGCGAGCCGTGTCTCGCGTCGTGTGACGCGGACACGGCTACGCAGGCTGCGGACACGGCTACGCAGGCTGCGGACACGGCTACGCAGGCTGCGGACACGGCTACGCAGGCTGCGGACACGGCTACGCAGGCTGCGGACACGGCTACGCAGGCTGCGGGCCTGCCCGCCGGTGACAACAAATGCAGCACCACGGGGACCGTTCCACCCGCGATGCGCGGCGTGACCCGCCAGCCGAACGTCTCCTGCAACTTCACCGCGAGCACCGGCTTGTCACCGGAATAGTCCACCCGCACCCGAGAACCCGAGGGGGCCTCCAGCCGGTCGGGGGCGAGCTCGTCGAGCCGGGCGGCCTCGGGTCACGGCAACAACGCGCGCAACGCCGCGACCGTGTCGATCTTCGCGAAATCGGAACGGCGGCGCACGCGCGCCAATTCGGGAACGAGCCAATCGTCCGCCCGTGCCACGAGAGCCTCGTCGGAGACATCGGGCCACGGGTCGCCCAGGTGCCGGTGCAGAAAAGCCAGCCGCTGCCGCAGCCGCACCGCCTCGGTGGGCCAGGGAAGCAGACGCAGCCCCTCCTGGCGCAATCCGTCCACCACGGCCCGGTGGACGGTGGCCGGGTCGGGTTCCGACAGGGGACGTTCGGCCAGCGTGATGGCACCCAGCCGTCGCACGTGCAGGGCCACGACGTCTCCGTCGACCCACGCGATCTCGTCGTCCTCGGTCAACAGGGCCGCGCCCGCGTGCGTGGCCAGCTCCTCGTCCGCCACCGCCGCGAGACGGACGACGCCGTGTGCCCGCCCGGGTTCGCGGGTCGCTTCGGCCACCGCCAGCCAGTCGCTGTCACCGAGGCCGCTGCCGGGCGGTGCCTCCACCGCCGTGCCGTTGGCGAGGAGATACACCGGTGAGGACGTGTTCCGTCTGCGGCGGGCGAGCCGTTCGGGATACGCCAGGGCCACCACGGTCGCCGAGTCCGGCCGGTCGGCTGCGCCGTTTCCGCCGTGGCCGTCGTCGGAAACGAGCGCCGCGAGTCTGTCGACCTCCTTTCGCCAGCGCCGGGCCGCAGCGTCGTCCGCCCGGCGCAGGCGGGCCAGTTCGGCGTCGAGGTCGGTGTGGTGTGTCGACGCGACGTCGAGCGCGGCCACCACTTCGGCGGCCGGGCGCGCACCGAGTTCGGCCGCGCCGTCGAGCAGTGCGCGAGCCAGGCGAGGGTGCAGCCCCATGGCCGCCATCGTCGAGCCGCGGTCGGTCGGACGGCCGTCGGCGTCCACGGCTCCCAATGTGCGCAGCAGTTTCCTGCCCGCTGTCAACGCTCCTTCGGGCGGTGTGTCCCACCACGCCAGTCCGGAACCGTCCGGTGTGGACCAGCACGCCAGTTCTAGGGTCAGGCGGGAGAGTTCGGCGGTGCGGATCTCCGGTTCGGGGTAGGCGGGCAGGCTCGCGTGTTCGGATCGGGGCCAGCACCGGTACGCGGTGCCCGGTGCCTCGCGTCCCGCTCGTCCCGCGCGTTGGTCAGCCACGGCCCTCGACACCCGCACAGTGGCGAGCCCGGGCAGGCCACGCCGGTGGTCCACCCGGGGAACGCGGGCCAGCCCGGAGTCCACCACCACGCGCACGCCGGGCACCGTCAGGCTCGACTCGGCCACCGCTGTGGACAGCACGACCCGCCGCCGTGGCCCCGGCGTGAGCGCGGCGTCCTGACGGTGTGTGGGCAGGCGGCCGTGTAGCGCGACGACATCGACGTCGATCCCGCCGAGCAGTTCGGTCACCCGGGCGATCTCCGCGACACCGGGGAGGAACACGAGCACATCGCCGTCGTGTTCGGATAGTGCTGTTCGGATCGTTCTCGCGACGCACTTCTCCACGTGCTCGCCGCGGTCGGGCGGCCGGTGCACGATGTCCACGGGGTGTGAAGCGGCGTCCGCGGTGATGACCGGCGCGTCACCGAGCAGCGCGGCCAGCCGGTCGGAGGCCACGGTGGCCGACGTGGCGAGCAGTCGCAGGTCGTCCCGCAACCCGGCCCTGGCGTCGAGTAGCAGGGCCAGCAGCAGGTCTGCGTCGAGGTGGCGTTCATGGCACTCGTCGAGCAGTACCACCGCGGTGCGACGCAGCTCGGGATCGTTCTGCAGGCGGCGCACGAGCAGCCCCGAGGTGACGACTTCCACCCGAGTGCGGGACGAGACCCTGCGTTCGCCTCGCACCGAGTACCCGACGGTCTCGCCGACCGGTTCACCGAGCAACGCCGCCATGCGTGAGGCGGCTGCTCGTGCGGCGAGCCTGCGGGGTTCGGCCACCACGACGGTGCCCTCGGCCTCCAGTACGGCCGTGCCCTGTTTCCGCAGCGCGGTGTTCACGTCGTCGAGCACGGCGCGCACCGGGAGTTCGGGTAACGCCAGGGTGTCCAGACCGGTCACAGCTCGCCGACCTCCGGCGGATCGGCCATCTCGATTCCGGACGGCGCCAGGTGCCGCTCCAACGACGCTCTCCACGAACCGGAGTCGATCATCGCGCGTAAGGCGTCGTCGACGGCGGTTCGCCCGTCGTGGTCGCCCTTCGGCAGTCCGACGCCGTAGTACTCGGTGGACCACCGCTTTCCGACCAGCCGCAACAGCTCAGGGTTCTCGGCGACGTATCCGGCGAGGATCGTGTCATCGGCGATCGCGGCGTCGACCCGGCGGGCGAGGAGCGCGGTGACGCATTCGGATATGCGGGGGTATTCCACCAGCGTCACCGTGTCCGCGAACCGTTTCTTGACGCGCGCGGCGGAGGTCGAGCCCGTGGGCGCACACAGTGTGTTCCCCGCCAGCGATTCGGGGTCGGTGAGGTGGGTGGAGGTGCGGCGTACGAGCAGGTCCTGCCCGGTCTCCAAGTACGGCCCGGCGAAGGACACCTCGCGTTGTCTGGGCTCGGTGATGGAGTAGGCGGCCACCACCAGGTCGACGTTGCCCGAGGCGAGCGCTTCCTCGCGTTCAGAGGGCAGCGTCTCCTTCCACGTGATGTCCTCCTCGGCCACACCGAGCTCGGCCGCGACGAACCGTGCGACGTCGGCGTCGAACCCGACGATGTGCCTGTCCACCGTTCGCTCGGCCAACCCCGGCTGGTCGACCCCGATGCCGATCGTCACCGACCCGGTGTCACTTATCCGGGTGACAATGGAGTCGGGTGCGGCCTCGGGAGCCGAGCACGCGGCGAGCAGAACACCCACCGCAACCATGTTGACCAGGCATCTCAGCCGTCGCATCGACATTGCCCCTCATGGTTTTCACAGCTGCGCTGGCTAGCCTAGAGGCTGTGCTCCCCTCACGTGGACTGCTACTCGACGGCATCGGGCTGCTGGCCAGGCTGGGACTGGCCGCTGTCTGGCTGATTTCGGGCGGCATCAAGCTCGCGGATCCGGGCCAGACCTACCTGGCGGTACAGGCCTACGAGATCTTGCCCACAGGGCTGATCGGCATCGTGGCCACCGCGCTGCCGTTGGTCGAGATCGTGTTGGGGCTGCTGGTGCTGTTCGGTGCGGCTACCCGGGTCACGGCCGTGGTGTCGGCGGCGGTGCTGGTGGCGTTCATCGCCGCGGTGGCGCAGTCGTGGGCACGGGGACTGACGATCGACTGCGGCTGCTTCGGCGGCGGAGGGCAGGTGGAGCCGGGACAGACGGCCTACCCGGAGGAAATCGCGACGGACATCGGGTTCCTGGCGTTGGCGGTGTGGCTGGCCGTCAGGCCGAGCACACCGCTTTCGGTGGACAGGTGGCTGCGGCGCGGTCGTACGGAGACCGAGGCCACCGAAGGGAACGACAACACGAGAAAGGACGCCAGTGGGCGGAGCGGAACGGACGGCGAAGAAACGGCGCCGGCAACAGTTGGCGGCGAAGACTGAGGGGGCCAAGGCGGTTGCCAAGGCGCGGGGAGGCGGTGGCGACGCCAAACGCATCGCCGTGATCGTCGGCGTGGTGGTAGTGGTGCTGGCGGTCGTCGTCGGTGGCCTCATCTGGACCAACGCGTCCAAGAACGCCACCGAAGGGGAGACGATCCCCACCGAGTCGGTGCAGGCCGACTTCCCCGAACGCAGGGACGGAGCCGTGGTGGTGCTCGGTGAAGAGGACGCTCCCGCCACCATCGACGTCTACGCCGACTTCCTGTGCCCCGCGTGCGCGACGTTCGACCAGCAGTACGGGGAACAGATCAGGGAGAAGGTCGAGCAGGGACAGTTGACGGTGCGGCAGCACATGTTGCCGATGTTGGTGAAGCAGTCCAGCCCGCCCGGTTACTCGCTGGACTCGGCCAACGCGGCACTGCTCGCGGCCGACGAGGGCAAGTTCTCCGAGTTCCACGACAGCCTGTTCGCCAACCAGCCCGAGGAGGGCAAGCGCGCCTACGACAAGGAGCAGCTGATCCAGCTCGGCCGTGATCTGGGTATCACCAGCGAGGCCTTCGAGGAGGGTGTGCGTAACGGCAAGTACAACGACCTGCTCGAACAGGAGATGAAGCGGGTCACCGAGGACACCAGCCTGCACCGTGATTTCGGTACGGGGGAGAAGGGATTCGGCACGCCCACGGTGGTCGCGAACGGCGAGCTCGTGGACCTGGGCGACCCCGGTTGGCTCGACAAGGCCGTGTCGCGGTAGTCGAGTCGCCGATTCCCGTCTTACGTGCACTCCGGGTGTTCTAGTGTTGCGCCCGGAGTGCACGTGTGGGGGAACCGCGCGGGAGCCGATCACGTCGCACTCCTACGAAGGAGGGTGACGTGGACGGCACACCACACGCGGGTTTCCGGGTCGAGGAAGGCGCCTACGACCACTATGCGCGCAGTATCGACCCGACGGGGGACGACGTTCGGCAAGCGGCCGACCGGCACGTCGCACCGCATGTCGAACTGTCGGGTGACGGTTTCTCGGTGCTGGGTTCCGAGTCGGGGTTGTCCGGCGCGTACGCCGCTCGCATGCGCGGCATCCAGGAACGGTTGAGCCGCTTGGGTGGCAACTGGCAGAGCATGGCTGACGCCGCGCGTCGCACCAGTACGAACTACGAGGTCGTCGAAGCGGAACAGCAGGCCACCATCGAGCGCCTGGGCAAGGAACTGGGATGACGGAGACCGCGGAAGTCACGAGAGCGGCACTGGGTCTGCCCGATCAGTTCGCGCGCCGCATGCGCACCGACGACGCGGCGATCGACTCGGCGGTGAGTGGGCAGTCCGCGTTGCGGACGTCCCTGGACGGTGTGCGCGGAACGGCGGAGTCGCAGCGGGTCCTGCTGTCGGAGAGGTCGTCGGGTAATGCCACGGACAACGCCGTCGGCACCGCGCAGGCACTCGAGCGGGAAGTGCAGGAGCTACTCGACGAGAGTGTCGAGATCGAGAAAGCGGTGGCCGAGGCCGCGGAAGCCCTCAAGGTGGGCCAGGTCGAGAACGACCGGGTGCGTGAGGAGATCATCCGTGAGATCAGCACGACCATGAAGGCCGTCGCGGCGGCCCGGCAGACGCCGCCCGTTCCCACGGGGGGCCAGGCCGCGGTGCGTGAGCTCATGGTGGGACTACAGAAGAAGATCGCCGAGCTCACCGGGCAGTCCGCCGACATCAGCGACCGCACCTTGTCCGCGCTCACCGATATCGCGGGCAAGCTCGGTTCGGACAGCGGGACCACCAGTGCCAGCAGTGCGAGCACCGAGGTCGCCTCGTCGTTCAACTCGCAGGGCGCCACCGGCGGTGGCGGCGGTGGTGGCGGCGCCGCCGCGGGTGGTGCCATCGGCGGCGGTGGCGGTGCCGTGACCAAGCCACGCCTGCCCGTCGCCATTCCGCCGCAGCCCGGCACCGGCGTCAAGATCAACCTGCCGAACGGTTCGACGGTGGAGGCCCCCAACGAGACGGCCGCCAAGGCCGTGCGTGCCGCGATCTCGCAGCTCGGCGTTCCGTACGTGTGGGGTGGCACGTCGCGTGGTGTGGGACTGGACTGCAGCGGGCTCACCATGACGTCGTACGGCGAGGCGGGGCTGGAGATCCCGAGGTTGGCTCAGGAACAGACCGTGGGAGCGGAGGTGCCGTCGCAGGACCAACTGCTTCCCGGGGATCTCGTGGTGTGGTCGGGGCACGTCGCGATGGTGGTCGGTGACGGCCTCATGATCGAGGCGGGGGATCCGGTGAGTATCAACCCGATCCGCACCACCAACGCGGGGCAGCAGTTCATCGGGTTCTATCGACCGACCGGATAAAGTGCCGGTGACGGTGGGTGACGTGGTCGGGGTGGGAATTTCGACGGGGGTTCGGTGGAGATAGACGTTGAGCGGGAAGCGAATCGGATCGACGAACAGGTGCGGCGGACCTCGGAGCGCGCCGCCGAACAGTTCTCCCGCGTGGGAAGTGTCGGTGGGAAGGCGGAGTCGGGTGACGGCGCGATCCGGGTGGAGGTGGCACCCGGCGGTCTGCTCACCGAGGTCCGGTTGACGCACGCGGCCCTGCGGTCCGGGACCGACTCGCTCGCCCAGCAGATCATGGCGTTGGCGCACACGGCGACCCGGCGGGCGAGCGACCGGATGTATCGGGCGTTGTCGCCCGTGCTGGGACCGGAGGGCGACGCCACGTTGGCCTCGTTGGGATACGAGCCGTTGCCCGAGGACGAGGACGACGACTCGGGTTCGCCCGTGTTCGGGAGACGGTGAGGAGAAGCGGTGATCGAGCAGGTGCCCGTCGGTGGCGGGAGCACCAAGGACCTGATCGCGCAGGCGCGGGCGCGGCGGGACGCGTTGTCGTCCGTGGACGCGCTCATGGCCAAGGCCACGGGAACCGCCCACGACGTCGACGGCACCATCGAGTTGACGGTGGACGCGCGGGGCAAGCTGCTCCGGCTGTGGCTCGCGCCGGCGGCGGTGAACTGGGGACCCGAGCGGCTCGGTTCACTCATCGTCGAAGTGGCGCAGGTGGCCATGCAGGAGGCCGCGCAGGCAAGCTACAACATGGTGGCGTTGCAGCTCGGTGAGGACATGACATACCTCATCGAGCGGCTGTCCGGCATGCCCGCCCCCGCCCGCGACCCGGAGGCCGACACGGGCATCACGGTGGAGGAGTTCCAACGGCGCCGGGCGGAACGTCTGCGGGAGACCGAACGGCGTACGGGCGGTGGCACGCAGCCGGGGCGTGACAGCGTGGCCGGCGGTTCGCGAGGCGAAGCCGACGGCCACGGCGGCGATTACGGCGGCGACCACGACGATTACGACGACTACGACCTCGACACGTTCGACCCGGCGACGCTGCGCTCGGACCGCTAGGAGACCCCCTGTGCAACCGGCATTTCGGGGCCTGTATAGTTGGACCCGCAACAACACGGGGCTATGGCGCAGCTGGTAGCGCACCTCACTGGCAGTGAGGGGGTCAGGGGTTCGAGTCCCCTTAGCTCCACAGAGAACCGAAAGTTGTGAACTGCCCCGCTTGATGGCGGGGCAGTTTTGTTTTGTCTTCAGGGCATCGGGTGTCCGGCGTGCTGCAGTCGGCGTCCTGCGCTTTGTCGGGGCGGTGTTCGCGGTCGGAGGTCATGGTCTCGATCGTTCGTCGTCACCGGTCGCCTTGCAGCCGGGTACCGCTGGAGTCCTGGCCGGGTTGTGTTTGACTTTCCGGAAAAGACGTACCCCGGTGACCAGCGATGTGGAGGGTTCGAAGACCCATGGCAAACGGCGAGCTCGACCTCTCGTCCGGGGTTCCGCTGTATCGGCAGATCAAGGACATCCTGCGCACGGAGATCGCGGGGGGAGTCGCCGATCCCCAGAAACCGATGACCGAGGCGCAGTTGCTCGACCGGTTCGACGTGAGCCGGGCCCCCATCCGGCAGGCGCTCAAGGAGCTGGCGAACGAGGGGTACGTCTACCGGAAGCAGGGCAAGGGGACGTTCCCGGTTCCGGGGGCGCGGGTGCATCGACCGGCTGACGTGAGGCCGGGGGCGTTGTACCAGTACCTTTCCGAAAGTGGTTTGCACCCGGCGTCCACGGTGTCCGGTGTCGAACGGGTGGAGCCACCCGCGCGGATCCGGCATCGCCTGGGGATCAAGGCGGACGAGCGGCTCCTGCATTTCACGCGGTTGATCTCGGTGGAGAACGAGCCCCTGGTCGAGGCCGACGTCTATATCCGGGCGCCCGAGGAGTTCAGTCCCACGGCAGCGGAGTTGGAAGAGAAGGGTTCGGCCTTCGAGCTGTTGGAGCAGGGTTTCGGCATCACGCTCGACCGGGCCGAGCACGAGGCCTGGGCGACGGCGGCGAGCGCCGACCACGCTGCGACCTTGGGGGTAGACGAGGGCAGCCCGTTGCTGGTCATCGAGACGATCTTCTTCACGGCGGGTGGCCTGCCCGCGGGGTGGCGTTCCGCCGTGCACAGGGCCGAGGAGTTCAAGTACCGGTTCGTCACGAGTTGGTGAGGCCGGTGTTCGGCTTGAGGGGGCGGCCCGAGAGGCGCTTGACTTTGGCATTACAATATATCAATGTGTAGGATGATCGCATCCACAAGGCAGTGGACTACGGCCCGTCAGGCGGACGTCAGGCTCCCCGGTGCACTGCCCTTCTTCGTTTACCCGGCGTGCCACAATGCGTCGGCATGACGTTGACGAAAGGACGTGCCAATGACGGGCGCGCAAGCTGCTGAGAGCAACACCGTCAACACCGCCCTCGGCCCTGTGCCAGCGGACGACCTGGGAGTCGTCGTCCCGTGAGTTCCCACAGTGCGTGTGCGCCGCCGAGATGGTCGATGTGGCCGTGGGTGAGCAGGATCCAGCGGACGTCTGCGATGTCGCGGTCGAGGGCCTTGAGCGCGGGGGCCATTCCTTCGGCGGGTGACGACGCGATGCCGGTGTCGACGATGGCCGGTTCGGGTGCGTCGATGAAGAAGTTGTAGAGGCCGAAACGTCCCCACGGTGACACCAGGGGATGGATCTCGACGTCGTGCGTCATCGTGTCTTCCCTTCGCCCGGCCCGATTCCGGGTCCTCGGCGACCGCGGCTACACCGTCGATCGTGCCGGCGCCGCCTATGGGCCACACCGACGATACAACATTGATATAATAATATGCCTAAGAGGCGCTGTGGGCACGTCCGCCGGCGATATCCCTGGCGCCCGAACGTTGACAAGGGAGCTGCACACTCATGGCTGATTTCACGACGTGGGACGCCGGTGGGGGGAAGGTCGCCGTGCGCAAGGACCTGCGGGTCCCGATGCGGGACGGGGTCGAACTCGCCGCGGACGTCTACCACGGCATCGAGGACAAGCCGCGGCCCGCGTTGGTGGCCCTGAGTCCCTACGGCAAGGAGCTGCAGGCTCCCGCTCTCACCACGCCTTCCCAGCGCCGCCCCAGCCCGATGTGGGACGGCTGCATCGAGGCGGGCGACATCGCCCGGGTCGTCAAGGAGGACTACGCCCACGTCATCGGCGACCTACGAGGCTCGGGGGACTCGGGCGGCGAGATGATCGGCAACTACAACGCCGGCGGTGTGCCCCTGGGGCAGGACGCGTACGACTTCATCGAGTGGGTCGCCGAACAGCCGTGGTGCGACGGCAACGTCGGCATGATCGGCATCTCCTACTTCGGTTCCATGCAGGTGCTGGCCGCGAGGGACGCGGTGGCGACTCCGGTATCGCGCACACCCTCGTCAAATCCCGCATGCAGGAGGTCTACTCGCCGGAGGAGTTGGCGAAGCTGGTCGAATAGCGGCTCGCCGACCCGGACGTGGCCGCCTGGCCGAACCTGGTGCACGTGCTGAAGTACCCCAAAAACCGCGAGTTCTGGTTCGACATCGTGATGAACCCTCTGGACGGGGAAGTGGTACGAGGAGCGCAACCCCATCACGCTGGCCTCGAACATCGACATCCCGGTCTACCTACAGATCGACCACGGTCGCGGCTGGACCGTGGACGGCACCATCGAACTTTTCAAGGTGTTGAAGGGTCCCAAGAAGCTGGACATCGGACCGTATCCGCCGATGCAGTCGCGCCCCTTCGTCGAGGAGCACGACAAGATGTTCCGGTGGTACGACTACTGGCTCAAGGGCATCGACAACGGTGTGATGGACGAGCCGGAGGTCACCGTCTTCGTGGAGGGTTCTCGCGAGCGGGTGACCGGCAGCCAATGGCCGCCGAAGGACGTGGAGTACCGGTCGTTGTACTTGCGGCCACGCCACAAACTGTCCTTCGAACCCGAGTCGATGGGCGCGGAGCACGCCGCCCCGGACGGCAAGCGGCAACTGGTGACCACCGGCTACCTCAAGGCATCCCACCGAGAGCTCGACGACCGCACCACCGAGGGCAACCCGTACCACCCGCACACCCGTGCGGTGCCGGTCGAACCCGGCAGGATCGAGGAGTACGTGCTGCGCCTGTATCCGTTCGCGAACACGTTCAAGCCCGGACACCGCCTCACCGTGGAGCTGTCCAACAACGAGCCGCTGGCCGACGCGCACAACGCGCTGTTGCCGCCCGACGCCTTCTACCTGCCGGTGGGGCGTCCCGTCACGCACAAGATCTACCGTGACGCCGCCCATCCCTCTCGGCTGGTGTTGCCGTTCACGAAGGCGGTGGGGAAGTAGTCGAACCGGGACACGCGACGGCGAGGCCGCCGAAGCCGGGGCGGAACCGGCGGGGGAAGGACGGGACCTTGCGAGTGGTAGGGCGAGGACTACCACTGAGCTCGTTCACCGTCCGCGAGTTCCGCCCCGGGGCACAGGGGAATGTTTCCTCCTCCATTGAGGACCGATGTCGCCGAGGTCCCCGGCTGTTCGGGCTCGGCCGGTTCGTCGATCCGGCAGTACCGGACGAAGTGCGCGGCGGTTCTGGCCGCACGGACATCCTTACGCCAGTTCGACCAGAACGACCACGCGACCCACAGCAGGAATGCCGCAAGCGGTGCGGGTGCAAGCCATGTCCAGCCGTTCACCGCACATCACGTCGAGGCCTGGAGCGCGCGCACGTCACATTCCGTGCGCTGTCGAACCGGCGCGTTCGTCGGCGACCGAACCGCCGCGGGAATCCGTCGGCCCACCGCTCTCACGTGATTCCGACCTGGGTCGGTGCGTCGGGGTGCCCGTCATCGGTCTCGGTTTCGCGGGCCCGTCGCGTTCCTCGATGTTCGATCTCGATGTCGGCACAAGCGGGATCGCCATGTCCTGCCGTCCAATTCCGTCGCTTGAATTCCGTGGTCGTGGGTGGCACCCGGTGCCGGGGCGAGGGGCCACCGAGCTATACGCGGGCCTGACCGCGTCCGACGTTCCCGTCGGAAAAAGCCGGGGTTGTTTTTTTCCGTGCACCAGGTGCCATGACCTCAAGGAAACCGGATGAAGCCGGGTGTGCGTCACGATGTGTGTGAAACTGCCACACGGAAAGTCACTGGATCGCTATGCTGACCTGGCCTCGCAGCGGAACACTCGGAGAAGAGTGGTTGATATGGCCCGGGAACCCGAACCGATCCTTCGACAGCGTCAGACCCTGGGCGCCCAGCTAGCCGCGTTTCGCCAGGCCGCGGGACTCACCCAAGGGCAACTAGCCAAGGCCGCACTCTGCGACCGCACGACATTGGCCCACATCGAGAAAGGACGCGCCCGCGCCGACGAACGGTTCTGGCGCGCGTGTGACGAGGCGGTCGGCGCGCACGGCGTGTTACTGACCGCGTTCCACGACTTGGTGGCCGCGAAACAAGACCACGAACAGCGAGAACATCAACGACGGCTCGCACATGCCCGGGCCCGCGTGAAGCAGTTGAGCGCGAACGGACACTCCGGCCCCACCTCCGCGGTGTCCACGTCACCGCTGCTCGGCGACGTGGAACCGATCGATCCTCCGGGCGCACCCGTCCGGCTCGACAGCGCCTACGTCGAAACGCTCCACAGTCGTATCCGTGAGCTCGTCGAGCTCGACATCCAGTTCGGGGGCGATCAGTCCTCGGGTGTCGCGCTCCGACTCTTCCGTTCCGTTCACCGAAAACTGGGGACCGCCCAATGCGATCCCCGTGTCGAACGTGACCTGTACGCGACGGCCGGAGAGCTCGGCGAAGTCGCCGGCTGGCTGCTCTACGACGCGGGCCAACACGGCCTCGTGCGTCGGGTCAATCACGAGGCACTGAATCTGTCCCGTTTGGCCGGTGATCGCAGCATGGAACTGTTGACCCTGCAGAACATGTCCATGCACGCCGGCCACCTCGGCCGCCCCATGGAGGCTCTGCGCATCGCACGCATGGTTCTAGAGACCGACAAGCTCTCACCCCGGTTGCAGGCGCTCTTTCGCACCCGCGAGGCCCGCGCGCTGGCATTGGCGGGGGACGAAACCATGGCCAAACGAACCTTTCAGCGAGCCCGCTTTCTGTATTCGGAGGGTGTGCGTGACGATGACCCGGCGTGGGCCTGGTGGATCAACGACCAGGAATTGGCCTGGCACGAAGCCATGATCCACTCCGACTCGGCCGAATGGGACCGTGCCGTCGACGTCCTCCAGACCTCGATCGAGATCACTCCCGGCCGCGAGGTTCGACGGCGTTACAACCATCTCGCTTCCTTGTTCGACGCGCAGATCCACGCGCAGGCCTGGTGCGACGCGGGCCGGACCATCGAACGCATCATGCCGTTCGTCGACGAGGTCGGCTCCACCCGAACCGCGACCACACTGTGGGGCGCACTCGACGAACTCGACACCGCTCACCCCACGTCGCCGCTTCGCGATGCCGCCCACCAGCTTCGAACCGTTCTGGCCGAAGCTGGATACGGCCCGCCGACCGCATGACCAAAAGTCGCCGCCAGCGGCCCCTGTGGTCGTGTGGGACCTCAAGTGTAAATTCCGCCCTTGAGGGCCTTTCGTGCCTCTTCAACGAAATCGGGCAAGAAAGGCTGAAGCTTGTCCAAGAAGGTGCCGGGGGTTTCTGGAGGACTCCGGCGTGCTTTCACAAGTTTTCGTAGGACCTCGACAGTCCTTTCCGGATAAAGGTCAAGCTGGTCCAGAGGAACTCGTCCGGGCTGAGGGCGCGGATGTCGTAGGGTTCCAAGGCCTCGGTGGGGAAGTCCTTGAGGTTCGCGGTCACGAGCACTGAAGCATTGCCGCGTACGGCAGCCGCCAGAACATGGCGGTCCTTCTTGTCGCACTTCATGGCGTCGATCAGGTCCTTGTAGCCTTCGACCTCAGCGTCGAGGAGTGCGGGAAAAGCCACGCTTTGCAGTGTGCACTACTCAAGGTGTCGATGGTGTCGCATAACGTGAGATAAGCGAGCTGGTGTGCTCGCTCACCCCGAAATTCGTCATCTGGTCGATATGAACCCGGTCATTCGATCGGCCGTGCCGTCATGCGCCGACTCGAAAGCCATCTCGTCGAGGGCCGCTTCACGTTCGCGCTGCGTTCGCTCGTCGTATTCGAGCACGTGCCGAAGGTAGACGCGACGGTGGCGGCCGACCTTGAGGGGAGATGCGTGAGCGAATGACCGCGACCAGTCACGCACGCTTTCAGGGCGTGGCCGACGGAGGCTGTTCGGTGAACAGTGCGTGTCACCGCACCCAAGTGTCGCTGTCGGCGAGGAAGGACACGAGCAGTTTCGTGAATTCCGGGTTCCGCACCACGCCGAGGTGGTCGCCGGGCAGGGTCCGCAGCGTCGCGCCCGGGATGGCATCGGCGAGCACTTCGGGCCGCGTCGCCAGCATGTCTTCCTCGCCGGCGAGCACCAGGCAGGGCGCGGTGATGTCGGCCAGCGCGATGGGTTTCCGGTGCAGCGAGCACGCCTGCGCCGCCAGCGCCAACCGGTCCGCGCCGGTCGTCTCGGCGAACATCCGGAAGGCCGCAGCGTTCGGATCGGTGATCGACGACGGGTCGTCGGCGCGCAGAGCCTGGATGACGCTGCTGCCCACGACACGGGTGTCCACTCCGCCGAGCTCGACGACGGCGGCTCCGACACCGCCGACGACCAGCCGACGTATCCGGGATTCCCGCGACGCCACGAGCGCGGATACGATCGCGCCCATCGAGTAGCCGACGAGGTCGTACGACGACTCGCCCAACAGGTCCAAAAGAGCGTGGACGTCGGCGGCCATCTTCTCCTCGCCGTAGAACAGCGGATCATGCGGTTTGCTCGACGCGCCGTGGCCGCGGGCGTCGATCGTGACCACGCGCCGGCCCGCCGAGACGAGCGCGTCGACGACACCCGGCGCGACCCAGTTGGTGTCGCCGTCCGCCGCGAAACCGTGGTGCAGCACCACCGGTGGAAGTTCGGAATCCCGTTCCCACAGCTGGTAGGCGATGTCGAGACCGTCGGGAGTGCGTAAGACCGCCATGTGTGCGTTGCCTTTCCTGTCCTGAAGCCGCCGGGGAAGACTAGCCGCCACGACGGCACCGCCGAATCGGTGATTTCACCCGTTTTCCGTAGCCCTGCGGGCCGGCCGAATCGGGACGAGAATGAAGGGATGCGTTGGAGCGCTCTCGCCCGGACCTCGGCCGCCACCGCCGCGGCAGCCGCCATCGGTAGCGTGGCCGTCGATCCGAACAGCCGTTGGTACCGGCGGCTGTCCAAGCCGCGTTGGCAGCCACCCGCCCCCGCGTTCGGCATCGTGTGGACGGTGCTGTACGCCGACCTGGCGGTGACCTCGGCGACGGCCCTGTCCAGGACCACCACCCGACGCGAACGCGCCGACCATTGGCGCAGGCTCGCCGTGAACCTGGCCCTCAACGCCGGGTGGAACTGGCTGTTCTGGCGCGTGCACAAACCGTGGCCCGCCACCGTCGAAGCGGCCGCCCTCACGGTCAGCTCGGCGGACCTGGTGCGCCGCATCGCGCGGAAACACCGTGGCGCGGGCACGGCTCTAGCCCCGTACGCGGCGTGGTGTGCCTTCGCGACCGTGCTGACGGCCGCGATCGCGCGCCGTAATTGAAATCCGGAGAAGACCTTTCGGGTTCATCGGCCTCCCGGCCGGTGCTCCTTCGAGGTCACTGTGCGGTGTCGTGGTGCTGTAGATAGGCCAATACCGCGAGCACCCGTCGATGCCCCTGCTCGTCCTCCGGAAGATCGAGTTTGGCCAGGATGTTGCCGATGTGTTTGGCGACGGCCGCCTGGCTGATGGAGAGGTCCTTGGCGATGGCCGGGTTGCTACGGCCCTGCGCCATCAGGGCCAGCACTTCCTGTTCGCGCTTACTCAGACGGGACACCGGGGATTCCGTTCGGTGCCGGGACAGCAGCACACGCACGACCTCCGGGTCGATCACGATCGCGCCCGAGGCGATGTTCTCGACGGTCTGCACGAACTCGCGGACGTCACCGACCCGCTCCTTGAGCAGATAGCCGGTGGCCGACTCGCTACCGCTGAGCAGTTCGGACGCGTAGGTCTTCTCCACGACATGACTCAGCACCAAAACGGGCAGGGTCGGGCGTTGCTTCCGTGCGGCGAGAGCGGCCCGGAGCCCTTCGTCGGTGTGCCCGGGCGGCATGCGCACGTCGGTGATCACGATGTCCGGGTCGTGTTCGGTCACCGCGTTCAACAGGCCGTCGGCGTCGGTGACCGCCGCGACCACCCGGTGTCCGTACCGGCTCAGCAGGTTGACCAGCCCGTCGCGCAACAGGGCCGAATCCTCCGCGAGGACGATGTTCAGCGGGGCGCGCTCGCCGTCCATGGAATCTCCATTCGCAGTTCGGTCGGCCCACCGACGGGGCTGGCCAGCAGCAGTCTGCCACCTGTCGCGGCGACTCGGTCGACCAAACCTTGCAAGCCCGTGCCCCGCGCGGGGTCCGCGCCACCGCGACCGTTGTCCTTCACGGTCACCACCAGGGTGTCTCGGACCCGAGAACCGGTGATCTCTATCCGGTCGGCGTCGCCGTGTTTGGCCGCGTTGCTCAATGCCTCGCTCACCACGAAGTACACGGTGGATTCGATCAACGCGGGTGCGCGTTCGGGCAGGTCGATATCGACCCGCACGGTCATCGCGCTGCGGCCGGCGAGCTCGTCGAGCGCCGCGGCGAGCCCTCGGTCGGTGAGTACCTGTGGGTGGATGCCGCGGACGAGTTCACGTAATTCGGTCAGAGCTTGCCCGGCGTCGCGTTGAGCGTCGGCGACGAGCCTGCTCGCGGTCTCCCTGTCGCCGTCGCCTTCGAGTTCGACCTGCGCCAGCCCCAACGTCATCGCCAGGGACACGAGTCGCTGCTGGGCGCCGTCGTGCAGATCCCGCTCGATCCGTTTGCGTTCCACCTCGAACGCGTCGAGCAGGCGGACCCTGGACCTGCCCAGCTCCACGACCTGGGCGTCGAGTTCGGCCCTGCGGGAGGTGGAGACCGCTCGGACGAGAGCGGCCCGCGCGGAGGCGGCCGTGATCCACAGATAGCCGGACGGCACCAACAGCAGGACCCCGAAGAGCGGGAGGAACGGCCAGATCGCGAGCGACTGCAAGGGTGGTCCGCCGACCACCAGTTGATCACCGAAGACAAGGATGAGAAGCGGCGTGGCGAGCAACGTGCCGATGAACAGCAGCAATCCGAGCGAGAGGATCGCTTCCACCGGCCACACCACGAAAGCGATCAGCAGCAGGTACAGGAATTGACGCCAGGTATCCCATTCCCCCATGGCCTCCCAGGGACGGGACCATTTCCAGGAAGGTGACGTCCGGGTTTCCATACCCAAACGGGCACGATCGTGTGCGACCGATTGGGGGCCGAGCCCGACGAGCAGCATCAGCAGCACGATTCCGATACCCACCGGAGCCAGCAACACACCCGTGCTGAACAGAAACAGCACCACCAGCAACCAGAGCAGGCCCAGTGCGGCGCCACCGAGAAGATAACGTACGGAAACCCAGGTCCACCGTGAGAAAATGACATTCCACGGCGGCCGAAGAATCGTCGCCCAAGTGATTCCCGAGACGCTCACCGTCTGGATACTAGTCAGCACGGAACGTTTTGCCACGGTGTTCGGCGCGGCGGAAGTCCGGTGGTGAGGTGTGGGGTAGAGCGCGGTATACCCACAAGCCTCCATCCGGAACCAGTGCGGTCCGGGGGAGGACAAGGTTCGATCGGCGCATGTCGAATCACGTCTTACGAGTGGCGTCGGTGTCGCGCTCCTACGGCAAACGGCAGACCGTCGTGCACGCGCTGAACGACGTGAGTCTCGACGTCGCCCGCGGTTCCTTCATCGCGGTGATGGGACCGTCCGGTTCGGGTAAGTCGACCCTGCTGCGCTGTGCTTCGGGCCTGGACCGGCCCACCTCGGGTTCCGTGCTGCTGGACGGCATCGACCTGACCCCGCTGTCGGAGACGGAACTCACCGAGCTGCGGCGAACACGTGTCGGGTTCGTGTTCCAGGAGTACAACCTGCTTCCCGCGCTCACGGTGGAACAGAACATCGCACTGCCCCGGCGCCTCGCCGGCCGCAAACCCCGTCGGGACGAGATCACCAGGGTGTTGTCGTGGGTTTCGCTGGAGAAACTGCGTGGCCGGAGACCTTCGGAACTCTCCGGCGGTCAACAGCAGCGCACGGCCATAGCCAGGGCACTGATCAGTGAACCCGAGATCGTGTTCGCCGACGAACCGACAGGCGCGTTGGATTCGAGGACCTCCCACGACGTGCTCCGGTTACTGCGGTGGATGGTCGACGAACACCGGCGCAGCATCGTGATGGTGACCCACGACCCGGTGGCCGCCGCTTTCAGCGACCGGGTGCTCTTCCTCGCCGACGGCAGGCTCGTCGACGTACTGGAATTGCCGACCGCGGAACAGGCCGCCGAACGCATCGCCCGACTGGAGTCCCAAGGGGTCTGACATGTTGGTACTGGCGGGCCGGACCCTGCGGAGTCGCAAGTCCGCCTTCCTCGGCGCGTTCGTCGCCCTCGTCCTCGGCTCGGCGATGCTCATGGGGGCGGTGTCCGTCATCGCCTCGGCCGCGTCGATCCAGGCCACCGGCGCGGACAGGGACGCGCTCGACGGCATCACCTCCGTCATCGGGTTCCTGGCCGCCCTCGCCGCGTTCCTCTCCACCTTCATCGTGGCAGGCACGTTCGCGTTCGCTGTCGCGACGAGGTCCCGAGAGCTGGCGCTGCTGCGAATGGTGGGTGCGACGCCGAGGCAGGTGCGGCGTTTGGTCCGGTCCGAATCCTTGCTCGTCGGCGTTCTCGGTTCGGGTATCGGCTGTGTACTCGGATTGCTGCTCGGCGGTGGCATCGCCCGATCCCTGGTTTGGCTGGGGAGCGCCCCGAACGGATTCACCCTGCAACTCTCGGGGCCGACGATGTACGTCGCGCTGCCGGTGTCCTTCGCCACGGGACTGATCGTGACCTGGTTCGGCGCCGGATCGGCCGCGCGGCGGGCGAGCAGGATCAGCCCTTCCGCCGCGTTACAGGAAGCCGATGTCGACGCGCGGGTGATGACCGGCACGCGCTGGCTCGCGGGGACGCTGTTCCTCGGTCTCGGAATCGCCGCCGTCGCCATGCTGCCCTTCCTCGAAGGGGATGTGCTGATCCCGGTCGGGATGTTCCTGGCCGAACCGTTCGTCGTCGCCGCCGTGCTCCTGTCGCCACTGTTCATCGGTCGGCTCGGCGCGGCCTTCGTTCCCGGCGGTTCGGCGGTCGGCATGGTAGCCAAGGCGAACCTGCGCACCGGGGTTCGCCGTGCCGCGTCGACCTCCGCGCCCGTCGTCCTCGCCGTCGGTGTGTGCGGTTCGCTGCTCGGCATGTCGCTCGTGATGTCCGCTGCGACCGAGACGAGTCTTCGGGAGCGGTATACCGGCGACTTCGTCGTCGGCGGGGGCGCGGACAACGCCGAAGCCCTGCTCCGGCAGACACCGGGGGTGGAGGGTGTGACGACGATCGGCCGGACACAGGTACGGGCCGTATCGGGTGACGGCGTCTGGGACCAGCCCGTGTCCGCCACCGTCGTCGAACCCGACACCATGCGGTCCGCCTTGAGGCTCGACGAGGTCACGGGTTCCCCGGACCGCTTGCGCGGGGCGACGGTGCTGGTCGGCCGGAACCTGGCTTGGTCAATGGGATGGGAACCGGGCGGTGAGTACTCGATACGGTCACCCGACGGCGTGGCGCACCGGGTCACGGTCGTGGGCACCTTCCAGGATGATCCCTTGGTTCAGTCCATGCTGTTCCCGGCCGATCTCCTCGCCGCCGAGACCTCGGCGGTGCACGTCGTCGCCCCGGACGTCTCCGAACAGACTCTGAATGCCGTGGTCGAACGGTTGCCCGGTTCCACGGTGATGCGCACCGAAGCCTGGCTGGAACCGTTGGCCGAGGAAGAGGGCGGTGGCTTGCGGTCCGGAGTATGGCTGCTCAGCGGGTTCGCTTTGGCCTACACCTTGCTGGCGATCGCCAACACCACCGTGCTGGCTTTCCGGTCGCGTCGTCACGAGTTCTCGTCGCTTCGGCTTCTCGGCACCGGAACCGACCAGCTACGGAGTCTGGTACGAGGGGAATCGGTCTCGCTCGGACTGGCGGGTGCCGTGGTGGGCGGTGCGATCGCTTTCGGAACGACGGTGGCGGTCTGGGCCGCGCTGCGGACGAGTGTTCCGAACACACCGTTCGTTCTGCCCGTTTCCGAAGTCCTCGTGTTGACCGCGTGCTGTGTGGGAATGGTTACGGCGGTCTCCGCCGTCGTCGTCCGCAGAATGTAGGATCCGACTCCGCCGTGGACCGACTTTGGAATCGGCTGCTGAAACGTCCCGTTCATTGAGTAGATATTCGGAAGATGATGCACTCCCGGATTTTCTTCGGCGGGGGAATTCCGGCCCCTTCCCGGATTCGTGACTGCGAAGTTATTCTTCCGGAGCGTCTTGACCTGAATGGATCAACAATCGGCTCTGATCGCGTGGATATGGTGATCCGGTCGGCGCAATTATCGTTCGTTCGGCCTCTCTTCCGACTGGAATTCCCGGAGTTGCCACGCGATACCGACCAGGGGTCCGATCAGTGCGTTCAGCAGTGATTTTCAAGTACGGGTGAAACCCATTGCCGCGTCCCCTGCAACGACGGCGGCATCGGCTTCGGCCAGGCAGTGGTGGCGGCCGCCGGCGACCGTTCGCCCGACTGAGGAAGCCGCCGTGGTCCTGACCGTGCTGTTCGCGGGGCTCGCCGCGTTCTGCAACGCACTCGGGTCGGTGCTGCAACGCAAGGGGGCATGCAGCCAGCCCTTCGACGACGCGATGTCGTTACGTCTGCTGTGGAGATTCGTGCACCAGCTGCCGTGGCTGGGCGGCATCGCCTTCATGTTCGGCGGGTTCGTGTTGCAGGTGGCGGCGCTGTCCACGGGGCCCATCTCGCTGGTGCAGCCGGTCCTGGTGGCCGAGATGGGTTTCACGCTCGTGTTGTCGGCCATGCTGCTCGGGTCCAGCATGCACACCCGCGAGTGGACGGCCGTGATCGGCATGAACTCGGGCATCGCGCTGTTGTCGCTGGCCCTGCGGCCGACCGGTGGCGACACCCGTCAGGTGTCCGGGCCGACATGGGCGCTGGGATGTGCGGTGACCCTGGTGGTCATCACCGGACTCGTGCTGCTGGCACATCGGTACCACTACGCTCCCCGCGCCGCCTGCCTGGGAATTGCGGCGGGCATGTTCTTCGGCTTCATCGCCGTGCTCGTGTCCGGGATCACGGGGACCTTCGCGGGCGGGCCGAAAGCCGTGATGACCGCTTGGCAGACCTATGCGCTCCTTGTGGCGGGCCCCGCCGGGTTCTTCCTCTTGCAGGTGACGTTGCGGGTGGGCAGCCTGGTCGCCTCCCAACCCGGGTTGACGCTGGCCAATCCACTGGTCGGCATCGGCTGGGGTGTCGCGGTGTTCGGCGAGGACGTCCGCGGCGGTGGCTGGGTCGCCGTCGAGATCGTGGGCTTCGCCCTCATCACGGCGTGCGCACTGTTGCTGGCCCGTTCCCCGTCACTGCACGGCTTCGCCGGGGCCTACGAGGAGACCGAGGGCAGTGTGGAAGGCGAGGTGGAAGGCGAGGCCGAGTCCGCAGAACCGCCCGAGTCCACGGGGCTCACGGGGTCCACAGAAGACACAGCGGCTTCCGAGGCCGACGAGAGTTCGGACCGCAACCAGGAGAACCACTGATCCAGACCCTCACCCGACACGGAGCTCGTCACGAGAAGCTCCGCCGCGGGATTGACGCGCCGCAGGTGCCGGGCGAAGTGTTCCACCTCGAACGTCAAGTGCGGAACGAGGTCGGTCTTCGTCAACACCACCAGATCGGCGGCCCGGAACATGTGTGGATACTTCAGTGGCTTGTCCTCGCCCTCGGTGACCGACACCAGCACGACCCGGCGCCTCTCGCCGAGGTCGAACAGCGCCGGGCACACGAGGTTGCCGACGTTCTCCACCACCACCAGCGACCCGTGCGGCGGGTCGAGCTCCCGCAACGCCCGCGACACCATCCCGGCGTCGAGGTGACAACCCGACCCGGTGTTGACCTGCACGGTACGGCAGTCGACGGCCCGGAGCCGGTCGGCGTCGAGGGAACCGGCCTGGTCGCCTTCCACCACACCGATGAAGACCTCGCCGATGAGCGCGCGCACGGTGGTCTCCAGCAGCGTGGTCTTGCCCGATCCCGGCGCGCTCATCAGGTTCACCGCGCACACGGCGTGCTCGGACAACCAACCGCGGTTGTCCTCGGCGATGCGGTCGTTCTTCGTGAGTACGTCCTGCTCGACCGGCACCGGGTCACTGTCGAGCCAGTGTTCCTGCACGGGGATCTGCCCGTCACATCCGCATGTTCCGCACATCTTGTGCCACCTCCACGTCGCGAATCCGTAGTTGTTGTCCTGACATCACGTCCACGTCCATCGAGCCGCACGCGCACACGTCCAGAAACGACGTCAGCCGTACGTCGGCCCCGCAATGCGGGTGCCGCCGAATGCGGTGTTGAGCAGCACCGTGCCCGCCGGGTCGGGGCCGACCCGGCCGATCACGGCGGCGCCCGCTCCCAACGGGTGTTCGCGCAGTACGGCGACGGCCCGCTCGGCGTGGGCGCCTTCGCCCACGCCGACGAACCGGCCCTCGCAGGCCACGTAGAGCGGGTCGGTGCCCAGCAGCTCGCAGGCGCCACGTACTTCGTCGCGCACCGGCACGGCTGCCTCGTCCACCACGACGGACACGCCCGCCGTTTCGGCGGCTCGCTCATGGATCGCACGATGCGGCCAGGTCGTCGATCGCGAAGCCCTCTTCCAGGATGAAGCCGCACGACAGGTAGGCCGGGGTGGCACCCGCGACGGCGAGGTCGTTCACGGTGCCGTTGACGGCGAGGTCACCGATGTTCCCGCCGGGGAAGAACAGGGGCGACACGACGAACGAGTCGGTGGTCATGGCCAGCCTCGCGTCACCGAGCGGTTCCAGCGTCGGATTGCGGAAGGATTCCACGAACACGGCCTCGATGAGTGTCTGCGTCGCCTTGCCACCGGCGCCGTGCGTGGCGGTGACGCGCTGCTCCCGCACCTTCGGCTTGCGGCGGCTGGCCCGCTCGATACGTTCGAGAACGTCGTCCTCGGTCCTCATACGGTGCTCGCCTCCTTGAGCCGCTGTCGGGTGAACCGGCCGAAGTTGTAGTAGGCGGCGCACGCCCCCTCGGGCGACACCATGCAGGTACCGATGGGGGTCTCCGGGGTGCACGCGGTGCCGAACACCTTGCACTCCCACGGCTTCAGCACACCCTTGAGGACCTCCCCGCACTGGCACGACTTCGGGTCAGCCACGCGCACCCCGGGCAGGGAGAACCGTTGTTCCGCGTCGAAGTGCGCGTACTCGTCACGCAGCCGCAGCGCCGAGTGGGAGATGAACCCAAGCCCGCGCCACTGGAAGTACGGGCGCAGCCGCATCGTGCGCGCGATGGCCTCCAGCGCCACCGGACTGCCTTCCCACGGCACCACCCGCGCGTACTGGTTTTCCACCTCGGAGCGCCCTTCGCGCAGCTGCCGCAACAGCGAGTGCACCGACTGGAGGATGTCCAGCGGTTCGAAGCCTGCGACCACGAGCGGTTTGCCGTAGTCGCGGGGAACGAACTCGTACGGCCGGCACCCGATCACCGTGGACACGTGTCCCGGGCCGAGGAAACCGTCGAGTCGCAGGTCGGGGGAGTCGAGGATGGCTTTGATACCGGGAATGATCGTGACGTGGTTGCAGAACACCGAGAAGTTCTCGATGCCTTCCCGCTCGGCCCGCAGCAGGGTCATCGCCGTGGACGGCGCGGTGGTCTCGAATCCGATCGCCATGAACACCACGTGTTTGTCGGGATTCTGTTTCGCGATGCGCAGCGAGTCCAGCGGCGAGTACACCATGCGGATGTCGGTGCCTTCGGCGTCGGAGTCGAAGAACGTGCCGTCGGACCCGGGCACCCGCATCATGTCGCCAAACGACGTCATGATCACATCTGGCAGGCTCGCGAGGTGGATGGCGTCGTCGACCCTGCCCATGGGGATGACGCACACGGCACAGCCCGGGCCGTGCACGAGTGAGACCTGCTCGGGGAGGTGATCGGCGATCCCGTGCTTGTAGATGGTGTGGGTATGTCCGCCGCACACCTCCATGAACTTGTACTGCCTGCCGGGCTCGCACAGTTCGGCGATCCGGGTCGCCAGTGCCCGTGCCGTGTCTGCGTCGCGGTACTCGTCGACAAAGCGCATCGTCGTCGCCTTCACTCGATCATCGATTGACTCAGTACGTCCATCTCGTCGGTATAGGCGCTGCCCAGTTCCTGGAAATAGCGCAGCACGGAAACGTCCTCTTCTTCATCGATTTTGGACAATGGGAATCCAATGTGGATCAAGATCCAGTCGCCGGGGACGGGCGGATCGTTCTCCAGCAGGCCGATGTCGACCGCCCTACGGACACCGCTGGCGTTCACCCTCGCCAGTTCGGGGCGCTCCGACAGGATCTCGACCACTTCACCGGGGATTCCGAGACACATCGGTGCTATCCCTTTCCAACATGTCGGAGACGAGGACACGCACCTGCCGTGTCGCCTCGTCCACAGCGGCGGCCACCGGAGCACTCAATCCCATGCCCTCGGCCACGGTCAGCGGCTCGCATCCCACCACGAAAACGCGGCCGGGAGCTCCGCCGAGTCTGCGCAGCAGCGCGAGCACGGCCGCGGGATGCATGCCGTGCGCGTCGAGCACCGGTCCTTCGCCGTCGTGCTCGGCACCGCCGGTGTCGGCGGTCGGGTCGGCGTCGAGCACGTACAACGTCCCCGGCTCACCGCCTCGGCGGACGGCATCGACGAAGACCGTGAACTCGTAGCCACCGTCCAACAGTGCGTAGGCCAGGTGCACGCCCCGGATGCCGTAGTCCGCCACCACCACTTCCGGCGGCAGGTCGCGAGTGTACATCCGGGACACCACCTCGACCCCGAAACCGTCGTCGCAGTGGAAGACGTTGCCGATCCCGGCGATGAGCATCCGACTCGTCACGGCCACACCTTTCCGGGGTACGGCTCGACCTCCGCGGTGGTGAAGTATCGGAACCGGCCCTGCACCAGCTGCCACTCCTCGGCCGGATCACCGTCCACCGTCACGGCGAGGTAGCACGTGCCGTCGACGTCCTCCAACACGTTGCGCACCGTGGCGATGCGGCCCTCGACGAACATGTCCTGCGCGTCCCCGTTGCTGCGAGGACGCAGCACCACCTTGCTACCGGTACCGATCTCGGTCTGTCCGACCCGCACGACCCGCATCCTGCCGTGCATGGCCTGCCGGGGCTGTTGGGGCTGTTGGGGCTGTTGGGGCAGGTCCTCGACCCGGTCGATGATGCGCCGGGCACGTTCGTCGGTGGCGCGCGCCTCTCGTTTCTCCTCGTCGGTCAACGTCAACGTGTGCAGGGTCAACATCTCGTCGATCTCGCACGCGTCGAAGAAGTCGCCCTGGCTGCTCGGGCCCACCTTGGGGTGGTCGTAGAGGATGATCGGTGACGACAGCATCGTGTCGTTGCTGCCGGGAGGGCCGACCAAGACCGGCCAGGTGTGCTCGTTGACGCACTCTTTCGCGTGTGCGGCCGCCCAGTCCGGTGGGTCGAGCAGGGACAGGAGATGTCCGTCGGTCAAGGTGAGGACGGTGTGGGCGGCGATGAGGGAGTGTCGCAGCGCCTCGTCACGGGTGTGTCCAGCGCAGTCGACGGGCGCCGTGTTGGCCACCGTCACGTGCAGCCGCACCAGTCCGGGAAGGCGTTCGGCGCGACACCGCAGCTCGGCCGTCAACGGTTGCTTGCGCCGCACCACGCGACCGCCTTCCACGGCCGTAGTCAGCTCGCCACCTCGGACGAGGATCGGTATCCACTGCTCGGATTCGAGCAGTCGCCGCACCGGCAGCACCACGTCGTGTTCGCGCTCGATCGCCTCGTCCCACGGCAGCAGTTCGTCCTCGCCGATGATCAGCGCGTCCACCTCGCGGTAGTGCCCGGGCGTGTCGGTCTCTTCGACCTCCACCGTGCGCCGTTGTGCCTGGAGGAACCGCAGTCGCACATGCAGTTCGGCGTCCGGCCCCACCTCGGCGAGGCATTCGGTGCGGCAGGACGAGTGCTCCCCGGTGCCCGTCGCCGCATACGACGGGGGCACCAGGACGCCGAACTGCCAGCGGGCCTGGTTCTCCGTCGCCGACGCGCGGTAGGGGTAGAGCACGTAGCCCTCGTAGAGCACGGCGTCTGCGACGGCCTTGACGTGGTCGAGCGCCGGTCCGTCGGTCATCGCGGCACCCCGATAGCTTCCTTGGCGTGCACGAGCAGTTCCGCACCCGGCCGCAGCGACGCCGGGTCGACCAGCGCCACACTGATCTCCTCGGGACCGAACCCGGTGTCCACCACGGCCAGGTCGTCACCGAGCAGGTGCACCACCCGGACCACGACAGCGGTGTCGGAACAGGTCACGCAGACGTCGTCGTCGCACAGGGGCTGTGGATCGTGATGGTGGACGGTCATGACACCGCCTCCGGCGGTTGCCGGCGGTGCTCGAACGCGGCGTCGACGCGGGTGTCGAGAACGTGAGGGTCAAACAATGGTCGTCCGGGATCTCGTTGATGCACTGGCTATTCACTGACTACTGTGGACGGTCCTGGAACGGGCCGACGATGACTTCACGCTACGAGTCGTACACAGTGCGCACAAATCGATGTCTTCGGCCCGGTTCACGCCGCTCCGGCAAGGGGAAGACGAGGGAAACAGCGAGGCGTACCCAGCGATTCGGCGCTCCAAACGTGTCCACACCGGACGTGTACGAAAACCTGCGCGCAGCCGACCGAAGTCACATGCTAAGCCGGACGAGCGCACAGACCGGCACGACCGAGATCGACGAGGTCCGTATCCTGTGGACCTCCGAGGGGATGAGCTGCGGCGGTGACACCGTCTCGGTCACCGCCGCATCACTGCCGAGCATCGAGGACGTGGTGCTGCAGGCCGTACCGGGCATTCCCTAGGGCCACCTGCACAACAAGGTGCTCCCCTACGCCAACGGCGAGAAGTTCCTCAAGCCGTCCTTCCAGGCCGAGAACGACGAACTCGACCGCCGTTCATCTTCGTCGTCGAGGGTTCTATCCCGAACGAGAACGTCCATACCGACGGCGGCTTCTGGAGCGCAATGGGCAACGATCCGGAAGACGGGTCAGCCCAAGACGCTCAACTGTTGGATCGACGGACCGGCCCCGAAAGCGTGGGCCGTCGTGGCCATCGGGACCTGCGCCACCTACGGCGGGATTCACGCGATGGCGGGAAACCCCACCGGGTGCATGGGCTCGTCGACTACCTGGGTGAGGATTTCCGGTCGGCGGGTGGCCTTCCCGTCATCAACGTCCCGGGCTGCCCGGTACAGCCGGACAACTTCATGGAGACGTGGCTGTGGGTGCTGCACCAGGCCCGGATTCCCCGACAAGTTCATGTCGTTCATTGACGAGCCCCCGGGTGGTGCCTTGTCCTCGTCGCTGTTTCGCGGTTACAGCGTGTTCATGAAGGGCAAGGACCCTCACAACTCGCACTTCATCACCAGCCGTATCTGCGGCACCTGCGGTGACAACCACGGCGACCTCCACGGCTACCGCACCATCGCCGACATCGTGCGCGCGTTCAACCCCTTCGAGGGCGAGGTCTACAAACGTGCTCTGGAGATCAGCCGGATCACCCGGCAGATGTGCTGCGCGTGCCAGGCGTGCGCGTTGCTGTTCGAACGCGACACCACGGACACAGGCCGGTACCGCACTGTGCCACGCCTGAGGAAGAGGCTCACCGAACCACCCGTCGACGACGTGATGTGGGCGGCCCTGGAAGTGCCCGTGCGACTGGCGCTCTTCGTCCACCACATCGCCGGGTGCGAGCACGGCTTTGAGACCGTCACAGCGTACTACCCGAGCCCACTCGGCGTGGTCGGCACGGACGTGGACGCCGAGGCCTGGGCGCGAGTGGAACACCCGCCTCCGGAACCCGAGGTGACGGCGCTGCTCGTGCACCGGGACGCCGGCGAACACTGGTTGGTCGGCATCGACGAGTGCTATCGACTCACCGCGCGGGTACGTCACGCGTGGACCGGTATGACAGGAGGTGACGAGGTATGGCGCGAGATCGATCGCTTCTTCGCCGAATTACGCGACGGCGTCGGTCCCACCTGAGACTCGGCAAACCCGACGTGAGCGTCGACCTGCCCTCGCGCACCCGCGGGGTGAAACAGGGCAACAGCATCGGCAACTACGAAAAGCAGCCCGGGCACCTTCCCGACGGGAAGTCCACGGCCGAGTGTTCGACCGGGATCGCCGAGCAGTGGTCTCACAGCAACGGCGACCTCGCGTGGCCCGGCCGACCGTGCACGTACCGCGGTTCACCGGTCGCACCGTCGTGGACGTGCCCGTGCCGTGCGGACACGACGTGGAACTGGCTTCGGTGAGCTACCTGCGAGCGGCTGCTCGACTACCGCATGCGCCACGCTTACACCTCGCCGCAGGAAGCGATCGAGTCCCTACTGAAATCGTCGGGGAGCACGTGATGAGCAAGCAACGTATGACCGAGCGGGGTTCGGGGCTGTATCTCGGCCCCTGGGCCGCCCGTGTGCTGACAGGGCTTGCGGGCATCACCGTGGTGGCCGTCGTGGCCGCGGTGCTGCGCGAGATGCCGGGCATGGTGCGCTACGCCAAGATCAAGTTGATGTAGTCCCTCGGCGGGTGTGCGAACTCCGCGGACACGGCTACGCAGACTGCGGACACGGCTGCACAACTTGCGGACACGCCGTCAGCCGGGTTTGTGGGCGACGCAGAGGACCGACTGGCCGAACGGGATGGGCAGTTTCTTCTCCACGGCGCGGGTCACCGGCACCACGAAGCGGTCGTAGATCGACACGAGCTTCGGGTTCGGGGCCTTCGTCCCGCCCTTGCGCACGGCGGCCCACCAGGCGAACGCGCCCAGGAAGTTCACGGGACGGGCGACGTCGACCACGAGTCCCGCTTCGCGGGCGGTGGCGGCGATGGTCGTCGGGGTGTAGCGCCGGTGGTGGCCCACCTTGCGGTCGAACTCACCGTAGAGCTGCTGGTATCCCGGCACGAACAGCACGACGTTGCCGGTCGGTGTCAACGACCGGGACAGCTGCCGCAGCGCGCCGATGTCGTCGGCGATGTGTTCCAGTACGTTGATCGCCACCAGAGTTTCCACCGGTTCGGCGAGCGTGGTGGTGCCGTCGATGTCGTACTGCTGGACCTCCACCTCAGGCCGATCGACGAAGCGTTCCTTGAGTTTCTGCACGGCCCCGGCGTCGACATCGGTCACCACGTAGCGGTCGAAGCCGGTGAACTCGGAGGCGAACTCGCCCAGCCCCGCACCGACCTCCAACACCGTGCGCCCACAGTGGGGGCGGATGAGTTCACGTTGGTAGGCGAGGTAACGCGGCTTTTCGTGGTCACTTTCGAGATCGCGACCGGTCGCGGCCTGAAAGGCGTTGTCGGCACGATGAGGGCCGTCGTGGGGCTGTTCTGTCGGCACGTGTGCCTCCGCGCATCACTCGGGGATAGATGTTATCGATCTGTCGTCAGATCGTGATGCACGAGAGTAGTACAGGTCATTACGGCTCGCAGTCATGTGGGGCTGCCGTTCCATCCGGCTCGTTTCCGCGCGGGGCGTCTTGCAATACGGCACGACCCCGCCCGCGGTGTCCGCGGTGCGGGGCCGTGGTCGAGCTCCCGACACGCATTCGTCGCCTCGCGGCGAATGGCGCGACGCGGCTCCAGCGTTACCGGTATTCCGCGAAGGCAAATGGGTGAGGCCCGGGGACAGAAAATACGTGCCGGTACCTAGTACAACATCGATCAGGGATCGATGTTTCCCATTTCCGCGGTGACGTGTGTCACAAGTGTTAGGCGACTCGGTTCTCGTGGTCCTCGGCGCGGCCACGGCGATTCCTGCGGAGCAGGTCGCGCCGTTCCCGTTCGGTCAGCCCGCCGAAAATGCCGTAATCGAGTCCGTTGTCCAGCGCGTAGCGCAGGCACTCCTCCCGCACCGGGCAGCGTGCGCACACGGCCTTGGCCTGGGCCGTCTGTTGCGCCCCGGGACCCATGTCGGATACTGGGAAGAACAGTTCGGGGTCTTCGTCACGGCAGGCGGCATGGTGCCGCCAATCCTCGTTCATCATGGCGTGCCGCCTCCTTTCACATAGCGGCAAAAACAGCAACCGAGGGGGTAACGCGGCACCGCTTTCCCCTATTTCGGGCGCGGCCTCCTCGGTATGGGAATGCGGTCGAGGTCACGTGCGACCACGATGTCGCCGCCGAATACCTCCGACGCTTCGTCATGAAATGCCTGCGGGTCGTGGTAGCGCTGTGAGAAGTGGGTGAGCACGAGAGTGCTGACTCCGCTCTCGGCCGCCACGCGCGCCGCCTGGCGTGCCGTGAGGTGGCCGTACTTCTCGGCCAATTCCGACTCTGTTGTCAGGAACGTGGATTCGATGACCAAAAGGTCCGCTCCCTCAGCGAGGACGAACACGTTGTCGCACAGGCGGGTGTCCATCACGAACGCGAACCGTTGTCCCTCGCGGACCGTGCTGACCTCCTCGACGGTCACGGTGCGACCGCCTGCGTCGATCGTTCCTTCCCGTCGCAGCCTGCCGACGTCGGGCCCGCTGATGCCGTACCGCTCCAGCAGGCGCGGGAGCATGGTGCGGCGATCGGGTTCGACGAGCTGATAGCCGAACGCCTCCACGGGGTGGTCGAGTCGTCGGGCGCGTAGCTCGCCAAAGTCCCCACGTGCCACGACCCCGTCGTCGGTGACGGGGTCTTCCACCAGTTCGGTGGTCTCGTGGAAGGAGCTCGCGTGTCGTAGTCGTTCGAAGTACGCCTGTCCCGAAGCCGGGTAGTGGGCGTGGACACGCCGCACGCCGTCCAACGACAGGCGTTGGGCGACGCCCGGTACGCCCAGGCAGTGGTCACCGTGGAAGTGGGTGAGGCACAAGCGGGTGATGGCACTCGCGGGTGCTCCCGCGAGCGTCATCTGTCGTTGGGTGCCCTCGCCGGGATCGAACAGGAAGCCGTCCGAGTCCCACCGCAGGAGGTAGCCGTTGTGGTTGCGTGTGCGGGACGGCACCTGACTTCCGGTGCCCAGCACAATCAGCTCGCGGTTCGACACACGACGACGGTACGAGCGGTCTTACGGCCCCGCGTCTCCACATGCCGGTTCGAGGGGCTCGGTGGCCCGATGGTGGCCCGGCACGCCCGCTGCTTCGGGTGGGTCGCGGGACCGCCTCGACCGCCGGGTTCCGCAGGACTCATCGCACCTGTCTCGGCGTGTCGCACGGACCCTCGTGCTGTGCTCGTCTCGCTCGTAGGTGCCCGCTACCGGTTGCCCTGCGCCGCGCTGATGTCGCCGAGCGCCGAGTTGGGGTCCCGTTCCATGGCGGCGTCGCCGATGGAGAACACTCCGATGGCATCGCCGTCCTCCACCACTGGGATCCGGCGGATGGCGTGCTCGCGCATCTTCGCGATCACGTTGCTCGCCTCCTCGTCGGGGCGGGCCGTGGTCAGGTTTTCACTGCAGAGCTCCCGCAGCCGCGTGTTCGACAGGTTGTCGCGTTCGGCGAGCCCTCGAATCACCAGGTCACGGTCGGTCACGATGCCTCGTAACTGACCCTCGTCGACCACCAACACGTCGCCGATGTCGTCGTCCCGCATCCTGCGTGCGGCGTCCCGAGCCGGGGCGTCTCCAGGCATGGTGACGGGCTGGGGTGTCATCAGGTCTCGTACAAGCTGTGCCATGGAATCTCCTTTCCTCGTGGGATCCATGCCACTCGGTCGGGTACCCCGGTACCCAGTTGTTACTCCCTTCCGTGTGGCCTTCCGTAGGGGCGGGCGTGGGTGGTGGGGCCGCTCGAGGCGGGGACGGATTCTGCGAGAGTCGGGGAGGGAATGGCGGCGAACACACCAGCGCCTGCCACAGGCGCGGCATCGGTGTCGTTACCCTGCACTACGCTGGTGCGGCGCTCGAACAGTTGACCGAACTGTTCGATGTGACCGTCACGATCCTGCTTATCACGACCGGGGAGAGCGACCACGTGACTGCCTCTGCTGAGAACCTCTACGGGGCCGATGACCTGACGCACCTCGAAGGTCTCGAAGCGGTGCGCAAGCGGCCGGGCATGTATATCGGGTCCACCGACAGTCGCGGGGTCAACCACCTTTTCACCGAGATCGTCGACAACTCCACCGACGAAGGCGTCGCGGGCCACGCCACGAAGATCGTGGTCACGCTGCACGCCGACGGCAGTGTGGAGGTCTCCGACGACGGCCGCGGCATTCCCACGGGAACGCACGGCAAGTCCGGCCTCAGCGGCGTGGAGCTCGTGCTGACGCGGCTGCACGCGGGTGGCAAGTTCGGTGGCTCCGGGTACAAGGCCTCCGGGGGCCTGCACGGTGTGGGAGCCTCCGCCGTCAACGCGCTGTCGTTGCGACTCGACGTCACGGTCAAGCGCGACGGCAAGGTGCACGAGATGTCCTTCTCCCGCGGCGTGCCCGGTGTCTTCGACGGTCCCGGCCCCAAGGCGAAGTTCACCCGGCAATCGGGCCTGCGGTTCGTGCGGAAGATGAAGCGCGGTGAGTCCACCGGCACCACCATCCGGTACTGGCACGACGCCCGGTACTTCGAACGCGGGGCGGCGCTGGACCCGGAACAGGTGCGGACGAAGCTGCGCAACACCGCGTTCTTGGTGCCCGGTGTGACCTATGTGCTGCGCACGGCCACCGACTCCACCATCAACGAGGAGACGTTCCACTATCCCAACGGACTGGTGGACATGGTCGAGTTCCTCGCCCCCGCGGGCGACCGAGCGGTGTGCGACACGCAGCTCATCACGGGGGAGGGCACGTACCGCGAGAACGCCGCAGACGCCAACGGCGTCATGCAGTCGAATATGGAACGCCGCGCCGAGGTGGAGATAGCGCTGCGGTGGGGCACCGGCTACGAGCGCACGGTGGAGTGCTTCACCAACACCATCCGCAACGTCCACGGCGGCACCCACCGGAAAGGCTTCGAACGCGGACTCGTGCGCGCGGTGCACGACGCCATCTCCAAGACGCGGGGGCTGCTCAAGCCCAAGGAGGAACCGCCGATCCTCGACGACGTGTGCGAGGGGCTGACCGCGGTCGTCCACGTGCGCATCCCCGAGCCGCAGTTCACCTCGCAGACCAAGGACGAACTGTCGACCTCGGGCATCACCAAGGTGGTTCAGGGGCTCGTCGAGAAGCACATCAAGGCCTGGGCCGAGCACCGCAGGACCAGGGCCGAGGCCAAGACGGTGCTGCAGAAGATCGTCGACGCCTCGCGGGTGCGGCTGGCGCAGAAACAGCAGAAGGACGCCGCCCGCCGCAAGACCGCTCTCGAGGGCGCGGCCATGCCGCCGAAGCTCGTCGACTGCCGCAGCACTGGTGTGTCCCGCAGCGAGCTGTTCCTCGTGGAGGGCGACAGCGCGCTCGGTTCGGCGCGGCTGGCGAGGGTGTCGGAGTACCAGGCGCTGCTGCCGTTGCGCGGCAAGATCCTCAACGTGCAGAAGGCCAATCTCGGCGAGGCGTTGAAGAACGCCGAGATCGCCTCCATCGTGCAGGTGCTGGGCGCGGGCACGGGGCGCACGTTCGACATCTCCTCGATGCGCTACGGCCGCGTGATCCTCATGGCCGACGCCGACGTGGACGGTTCCCACATCCGTACCCTGCTCATCACACTGTTCGCGCGGTACATGCGCCCGGTGATCGCCGAAGGCCGCCTCTACGCCGCCATGCCACCGCTGCACAAGATCGTCACGAAGGGGCGTAAGCCGGAGACCCACTACACCTACACCGAACGCGAGATGGAGGCGAAGGTCGCCGAGCTGGAGAAGGCGGGCAAGCAGGTGGTCAAGCCGGTGCCCCGGTTCAAGGGGCTCGGTGAGATGGACGCCGACGAGTTGTGGGAGACCACCATGAACCCCGTGACCCGTTCGGTCCGGCGGATCACCCTGGACGACGCCGACGCCGCCGAGGCCACGCTGGAACTGCTCATGGGCGAGAAGGTCGAACCCCGCCGCAAGTGGCTCATCACCTCGGCCGAGCGGGTCAACCAGGCTGCGATCGACATCTGATCGACATCTGACGAGGACTAGGAAGCGACGAGTAAGTCATGGCACGGCGTAAGAACCCCACCACCCGGGTCGACCCGTCCGCCTTCGATCAGGCGGGCGCGCGTGTTTTCGACAATCCGGTGACCACCGAGATCGAGGATTCGTACCTGGAGTACGCCTACTCGGTGATCCACTCCCGCGCGTTGCCGGACGCGCGGGACGGGCTCAAGCCCGTACACCGCCGCATCCTGTACTCGATGCACGAGAGCGGCTACCGCCCCAACCACGCCTACGTCAAGTCGTCGCGTGTGGTGGGTGACGTGATGGGCCGCTACCACCCGCACGGCGACACCGCCATCTACGACGCCATGGTGCGGTTGGCGCAGGACTTCTCCATGAACGTCCCGCTGGTGGACGGGCACGGTAACTTCGGAAGCCCGGACGACGGCCCGGCGGCCTCGCGGTACACCGAAGCCCGTATGTCGCCCGAGGCCATGCTGCTGGTGGGCGAGCTGGGCGAGGACACCGTCGACTTCCGGCCGAACTACGACGGGTCGTTGGAAGAGCCGTCGGTGTTGCCCGCGGCGTTCCCGAACCTGCTGGTCAACGGCACCTCGGGCATCGCGGTCGGAATGGCGACCAACATGATCCCGCACAACCTCGGCGAGGTCGTGGCCGCCGCGCGGTGGCTCATCAACCACCCGAACGCCTCGCTGGACAAGCTGATGGAGTTCGTACCCGGCCCCGACCTGCCCACAGGCGGCCAACTGCTGGGGCTGGACCAGGTGCGCAAGGCGTACGAGACCGGTCGCGGGGTCGTGCGTATGCGTGCGAAGGTCACCACCGGACCGATCGAGGGCAGCCGCAGGCAGGGCATCACGGTCACCGAACTGCCCTACGGCGTGGGCCCGGAGAAGGTGATCGAACGCATCACCGAAGAGGTCAACAAGACCAAGCGGCTGACGGGTATCGCCGACGTCAAGGACCTCACCGACCGCGAGAACGGCACGAAACTCGTCATCGAGTGCAAGGTCGGCGTCAATCCGCAGGCACTGTTGGCCGACCTCTACCGTCTCACGCCGCTGGAGCAGTCGTTCGGCATCAACAACCTCGTGCTCGTCGACGGCCAGCCGCGCACGCTAGGGCTCAAGGAACTGTTGGAGGTGTTCCTGGCCCACCGGTACGAGGTCGTCACCCGCCGCACGCGCTACCGTCGTCGCAAGCGCGAGGAACGTCTGCACCTGGTGGAGGGCCTGCTCAAGGCTCTGGTCGACATCGACAAGGTCATCAAACTCATCCGGGGCAGTGAGAACGCGCAGGCCGCCAAGGATGGCCTGATGAAGCGGTTCAAGCTGTCCGAGGTCCAGGCCGCCTACATCCTCGACACGCCGCTGCGCAGGCTCACCAAGTACGACAAGCTCGAACTGGAGTCCGAACAGGACAAGCTCCGGAAGGAGATCGCGGAGCTGACGGAGATCCTCGACGACGAGAAGGTGCTCAAGAGGGTCGTGTCGAAGGAACTGGCCAAGGTGGCCAAGGACTTCTCGGCCCCGCGCCGCACGGCGTTGATCGACGGTGACCTGAAGGAGGTGCTGGCCGCCTCCAAGCCCGCGGGACCTCTGGAGGTCGCCGACGACCCGTGCCAGGTGATCCTGTCGTCCACCGGACTGGTGGCCCGGACCGCGGCCGAGTCCGAGGAGGCCGTCGAGGGGCGCAGACGTAGCGGCAGGGCCCGGCACGACGCCATCGCCGCAGTGGTCCATACCACTGCGCGTGGTCAGGTGTTGCTGGTCACCAACCGGGGACGGGCGTTCAAAACCGAGGTGCTGCCGTTGCCGGTACTGCCGCAGTCGTCGGGCACGGTGTCGCTGCGGGGCGGTGTGGCCGTGCACGAGCTCGCCTCGTTGGAGCGCGACGAGCGGGTGGTGGGCCTGGCCCCCTTGGGGGAGCAGGCGCAGGGCTCGCCGGGGCTGGCGCTGGGCACCCGGCACGGTGTGGTGAAGGTGTGTGCACCCGACTGGCCGGTGCGGTCCGACGAGTTCGACGTCATCGCACTCAAGGACGGCGACGAGGTGGTGGGTGCCACGTGGCTCGCCGACGGTTCCGAGACGCTGACGTTCGTGACGTCTCAGGCGTCCCTGTTGCGCTTCGACGCGTCGCTGGTGCGGCCCCAGGGGCTGCGCGGGGGCGGCATCGCGGGCGTCAACCTGCCCAAGGACTCCGAGGTGGTGTTCTTCGGCGCGGTGCGCGCGGACGACGCCGAGCACGGTGAGCCGATGGTGGTGACGGCGACGGGGGAGACCGTGAAGGTCACTCCGTTCTCCGAGTACCCGGCCAAGGGCCGCGCGACCAGTGGTGTGCGGGCGCACCGGTTCCTCAAGGGCGAGACGAGGCTCGTGCTGGCCTGGGTCGGTCCACGTCCCGTCGCCTCGACCAAGCGGGGCGAGTCGGTTGAGTTGCCCGAGGTCGATCCGCGCCGTGACGGTTCGGGAGCCGCCCACCCCCGCCCCGATGTCGTGGGCCACCAGATCGAACGCCCGTAACCGGCAGGCTACGCAGCCGTGTCCGCAGCCTGTGTAGTCGTGTCCGCAGGCTGTGTAGTCGTGTCCGCAGGTCGCGTAGCGGTGTCCGCGTCTGGTTGACCTCGGACACCACCGAAGGACGGATCGCCGAGGCCGACGGACACGAATACACGAATAAT
>NZ_DAHVQP010000123.1:0-28328 GCF_027317685.1 Saccharomonospora sp. | reverse complement strand
ACCGGCGACATGCACCTGCCCAGTGGTGATCAACGTCTCCACCGCGACCCGACTCCGCGGATCAACAGCCAACAAGGCATCCAAGATAGAATCGCTGACCGCGTCACAAATCTTGTCCGGGTGGCCCTCCGTGACGGACTCACTGGTGAACAGCCTTCGATTAGCAGTCACTATGCATCCTCGTCTTTCATCGGTGCTATTTCGCCATTCGCTTCCGGAGGGCACCTCAGGCCCGAACATGGAATATTCCCCAGGTGAGGTTACCGGCCCGGCCACCTTCCACCCAGTTCTTGAGACCGATCTTCATGCGCGTGAGGTAGGTCTCACTTACTTTCCCGGAAAGCTCGGAGTGGCGACGCTCCGTCTCCTCCAGAACTCGTCCGTAGTGAGCAGCGAGTTGCTCCGAATGGTCTTCGAAGTCGACGCGCGACAATCCCAGGCGCCCGAGCTCAGTGCGATAGAAGCCCGGCGATCCCATGGTGTCCAGGTGCAGCCGGTCGAGGATCGGCTTGAGCGCAGCCCTGTCACAGCCGTCCGCGGCCATCGGATCCGTGAAGACGAACTCACCCCTCGGCTTCAGAACACGCGTCACCTCCTGCAGCACGCGGACCCGGTCACCGCTGTGCAGCATCGCGTCCTGCGACCACACGACATCGAACTCGTTGTCCTCGAACGGCAGGTCCTCGAACGAGCCCTCCACGACGTCGATCAGGTCCGACAGCCCCTGCTCCTCGGTGAACCGCCGGTTGCGGTCGTTCTCCACCTCGCTGAGGTTGAGACACGTGACGTGGCAGCCGAACGTCTTCGCGAGATAGCGCGCCGCGCCACCGTAGCCGGAACCGATGTCGAGCACACGCGTCGACGACGTGATACCGACCTTGGCGGCCATCCGCTCGACGGTACGCCTGCTCGCGATCGCGATGTCCTCGTCCGCACGCTCGTACAGGCCGACGTGGATGTCCTCACCACCCCAGATCGAGTAGTAGAAGTTGTCCGCGTCGTCGGAGTTGTAGTAGTCCCGAGCGGTGTTGACCGCCGCCGAGTAACGGGCCGACTTCTCGTCCGCGCTGAGATAGCTCTTCTCCGCCACGTGGATGAAGAAGTCGGGGTCGTCGGCCTTGAACGTATCCTGGAAGTCGCCGTACGTCTCCACGCGCTGAAAACCTACCTCTCGTAACAACCTCCTCGTGTAGTCCTTCCGCAGCGGGAACATGTTGAGGTGGTACTGCGAGTCGTCCGGGAACCGGTACCGGAACCGAGCCAGCCCGTCGTCGATGTACTCGGGCTCGGCCGTGACCTCCTCGCCGCAGTAGTAGTACGTGTGCTTGCTGGAGAAGCCGTTATCCAAAATGGCGTCGTAGTTACGTTGGTCGAGGATGAGGATGCCGTCGTGCTTGAGCACGGCGTAGAACTCGGCGAGTGCCTTCCGCCTGTCCTGCTCGGAGAACAGGTGCGTGAACGAGTTACCGAGGCAGACGACCGCGTCGAACTGTCCGTGGACGTCCTTGTTGAGCCATCGCCAGTCGGCATGCACGACACGCAGGATGTGACCGCCGTAGGACAGGCCGTTCTCGAACGCCTTCGCCAGCATCTCGGCACTGCCGTCCACGCTGACGGTGTCGAAGCCCTCCTCGACGAGCCGCACCGAGTGGAACCCCGTCCCCGTGGCGACGTCGAGTACCGACTTCACCCCGTGGGACTTGAGCAGATCGATGAAGAAGCTGCCTTCACTGGCGTAGCGCTTCTTCCAGTCGATGAGGTCATCCCACTTCTCGACGAATCCCTTGACGTATTCGTTGGTGTAGTGATCGGTGTCCCGAACGATGAGTGGGTCCGGGCCGAACTCCTGTGCCGGGTGTGCCTCGATTTGGAACTGGCCTCTGTCCACGGTTCCAGCCCCTTTCACATCGGACGGGCCAGACCTCGAATCCTTCATCACACATCCTTCCACGTTCGTTCGGGAACAGCGAATTACTCGAGAACCGTGTCACACTTTTCGCCAATTCCTCCTCTTCTGGACGCACCGCTAACCGCGTACACCCGGACGCGAAAAAGCACACGAGAACACAGGGTCGCGGCAAATTATTTATCAGCGCGGATACGACCCCACGCGTACGGGCCGGACATTACAGAGGGAGCTGTCTATTACACTCCCTCATCCGGCCGGGACCGATTGCAGCACACCATCGTTGATCTCCGCAATGCCGCCCTGACTCAATCTATTGATCACTCCGCGAATGGGGCAATGGGTCGATTGCGTGATACGCCGACTCACCCGCCGTGCAACTTCGGCTTTCACGACTCCCAAGCTCGGACATACCCCTCTTCCGAGCAGCCGAATGCCCTCCAAGTGACAAAACACGTGGTCATCACGCTGCCTTACACCATCCGCCACCAGCCCCTTGACGCCGAGAACGGCACTTTCTCGACCTGTCACACCATTCACCTGAGTAGAGCAAGGCCGCATACCGACGGTATCGCGATCCAGCACGCGCGGTGATCATTTAGCCCACAGGTGTGAAATCGACCACGCAGCCGAATTCGTATCGTATACGGCAACATGTTGCGCCATGGGCAACAAAAATGAATATTTCACCGTCCGCCACCGAAAATACATCGACCGCATGTCGAAATTTCGTTATGAGATCGTGGCAATCACATCCAGAAAGATGGTGAACCGACAGGGATTCACACCCGGAGATAGAAGCGCCATCCAATACTCGTTGCGCCTACCGCAACCGACATCGATTCACCGTCCGGCAAAATCCAGAGCACCGTCCTTTTCAGATCGACTGACCCCATAGACACAGTCGATCGGTTCGATCGAGTTGAGAATTTCCTTCACGACGAATCGAATCGGCCCCCTCGATGACGCGGAATATTCCAAACATCGCGCAGAAGAAACCGGACGCCCGAGATCACCAACACCGGCAATCCACATCGGGACCCTTCCCCGCCCTTACGGAAACGGGCCACTCGACACACTCCCCGAACCGATCGAGCCCGCCATGGCGAAGCGACAAGCCCAGGGTCGCGCAGAGGATCACACAAAGAAATGTCCCGGTGCTGCTGGGGGTTCAGCACCGGGACATCATCGCTACCGATACGCCTTGGGGAGGGATGCAGGCGCACGGCCGGCCGACAATCGCGAATCACACTCCGTCGGCTTCGGGTTCGAAGCATACGCGCAGCCCCAGGGGTTTGCATAGTTTCTCACCTAGCCGCATTCCGTTCACCGGAACACCCGTCGCGCCCGTGAGTGAACGCGCTCCACACGTGCACGGCGGCCCGGGCGACCACGTCGGCGATGGCGGAGGGTTGTCCCACGTCGGCCTCCGCCGCGTCGTAATCCGCCCACAACGCCGACACAGCGCGAGGGTCGAGCGTCAACACCGGATGCACCCGCCGTCCCTCGCCGTCGACATAACCGTCGTCCGCACGGACGGCCACAACCTCGGCAGCAGGCGCACCGACATCGTCGACGACGGTCGCCGCCAGTTCCGCGGCCCTCGCCCCGGCCTCTCCCGGTCCGGCCAGGCACAGGACCCGATGGCGCACCCGCCACAGCCGCAGCGCGGAATCCGCCGCGCCCGGCGGAGCACCATGGCCATCGGCGCCCCGCGGTCCCGGTGAACACATCGTCGACGAGCCGAGCAGACGATCCCGCGCCGCGGCGAGCGCCCGGACGTACGTGGCGACGTGAACCCGTTCCAGCGCCCCGAAAGGGGTTCGATCACGCCGATACGCCAGAGCGTCACATGGATAGGTCGCCACGACATCACCGGCACCCTCACCGGCACCCTCACCGACACTGCCGCCGACACCGTTGTCGGCGGTCCCGCACAACTCGGGCACCCCGGTGGAACGCAGGATCGGCAGATCACCGACGCGGTGATGCGGTTGTCGTACGTAACGGACCAGACGATAAGCCGCGTCACACGCATCCAACGCCGCTGCCCACACGTCCAGGTACACCGTCCACAGCCGCACGTATCGCCCTCTCCGCAGGGCCTCCCAATGTTCGACCTCCATCGCGTCCCGTCTGGCACGCTGCGCGTCAGCGCCCGGAGCGGCGTCGTACTCCAGGGCACGCAGCCGCGCGTCGATCACTCCCTCGGTGAGCGGTGTATCCCCGCCTGCACGACCTCCACATCCAAGGCCTCGGAGACCTGTGAGACCGACCGGAACGCTGAGGCCGGTCAGCTCCCTGTCTCCGGCAAGACCGCCGAGCCCCTCGAAACCACCGAGCTCACCGCCACCCCCGACGCCCGCTCGCCGCGCCGGGTCGGTACCCCCGACAGGGGGCCCTCCACCCGACCCCCTACTCACCCCTTCGCCTGAGACCGCATCGATGCCCACGCCGCCCTGCCCATGTCGTCACCCACCGGTTGGCCGAGTCCGGCGACGTGGCCTGACGAGGGGGTTACCCACGGCCGACGTCGCCGGGGCTAACGTGACAAGCGTCCAACTGTCCGTAGCCACACCGAATGTAGCGCGCTACATAGCCGACGCGCTATAGCGCGGTGTGGCCCCGTTCGGGTGAAGCATGCACATCACCCGTAGCCGAAAGGTGAGGCCCTTGGTCGAAGTGAGCCACGTCGTCGCGGAGTGGGCGTTCACCCAGGGACTGAAGAAGCTGCGCGAGACCAGCCAGAACTCGAACCAGAGCGAGATAGCGAAGAAGATCGGCAAAAGCCGAGCGACCATCGGCCACTACGAGATGGGTCGCTATCTGCCGAGCCACGACAGCTTGGACATCATGTTGGATGCCTACGGCCACGGCGACCGAGCCACGTACTACAGGCAGTTGCGGGACCGGGTCGAGATGCACTCGCCCGACTGGTGGGAGGACGAGTTCCCGGAACACTTCCCACCTCGGTCGCTCGCGCTCCTCGCCGGATTCGAGTACTCCGCCACGGAGATGCGGATCTACGAACCGCAGCACATACCCGAACTGCTGCAGACACCCGCGTACGCCGAGGCACTGCTACGCGCGGGACTGGTCGGCCGCGAAGCCGACCAACTCACCCTGCACCTGAGGATGTTGCGCGGCAGGCAGGCCGCCCTCAATCGCGACGACCCACCCCGGCTGACGTGTGTACTCGGCGAGAGTGCCCTGCGCAGCCCCGTGGGCGGACCACTCGTACTGGGGGAACAACTCAGCACTCTCGCGACACTCGCGCGACGGGATGCCGTCGATATCCACATACTGCCGGACAACGCGGGTAGACCGGCGGGCGCCAGTGGGGCGTTCACCGAACTGTCGCTGCCCTCGGAGGTCATCCAGGATTTCCCCGGTGTCGTCTATGTGACCACCCCGGTCGACCGCATCCACTACGAGAGTCCCGATTCACTCACCGTCTTCCGCTCCCTGTGGGAGCGCGTCCGGGAGCAGGCGATGTCGGCCGAGGAATCGCTGGAGCTGCTTACCGACCTGGCTCGCAGGCTCACTCATCACGCCTCCTGATCTCCACAGGCGACCCGCCTCTCGTGCAGTGCCGCATCGCCCGCGCCATCTCTTCCCGAGAATGGCCGGCGATGCCGTTACGCGGAAGGTGGGACTCGCTCTCCACGCTTTCCCCATCACGCCATGACCCCCATGGCGTGACCCCGTACCGTGACAGGCGGTGCGGCCGGGCCGGAAGGGGAAGCCCGGCCGCGCCGCCACGGCCACCGTCGCATGGTGAACGGTCCCGCGCCGACGGCCGCAGCGACTGTAGCACGCTAGGTAGCCAGCGCGCTACACCGCTGCGGTCCGCGAGGGTTGTACGGAAATCAGCGCGACGCTCTTCTCCTGCGCCCACACCGGACAGCCTCCAGCAACTGCTCCGATGGCACATCGAGCGCAAGACTCAACCACTGCCTCCAATACGGTCCCGGCACACGCTTGCCGCGCTCCCAGCGCGCCACTTCATCGCGACTGACACTGGAGTTACGCGACAGCTCGGCAAGCCTGTCGGCGAGCTGATACTGGGTCAGCCCACGCAGTTTGCGGACCCGGCGAACGAGCTCCCAGACCGGCTCGCCGGATTGTTCGGAAATGGAATCGTGGAACACGTCGGACCTCGAAGCATCGACCGGGGTCGAACGCACATCTCGGGGCGCGGCGGGCATACCCGCCCGTGGCGCGGACTCATGAATTGGCATGGACATCGTCAGCGAGGTTCGGGAACGGTTTTCCGCCTCGTCGTGGCACCGACAGTCGCAGCAGGCGGATACAAACCGAAAACCCCCAGCTGCGCGACCGCACCACGATCGACACCACACCAGCTTCCTGCACGATCCCGAAGACTGCTACCACCAAACGGGCTATTCTGAACGCAATAATTCGCGACGCATAGCCGAACCGTCCACAACCAACGAAACAGAGTCCACTCCGAAATCAATATCGCTATACAAGGCGATTCGTTACACGGATAACCAAAGCCAGCACATCCAATGCCGTTAAAGCCCTTTTTAAATGGCGACCCGCACCACGCAAGGCAAGGTGAACGATGGTTTCCTGGCCCCCTGCTACAGCACTTCACGGCCGCTAGAGTTTTGAAACACGTCATCCGTATTCCACAGGGAGCAGGTGTGCCAGGGCGACACGAACAAGCCCCCCACAACGACGCGGATACCGCAACCAAAGGGGAGGAACGCAACTACACCGTTCGCGCGGTTGAACGAGTCTGTTCAATCCTCAACCTGCTACAGGAATCCGTCGAAGGCGTCTCCCTCATCGACGTCGCCCAAGAAACCGAGCTACCGAAGTCATCGGCTTTTCGGTACCTGTGGACCCTGGAAGCGCACCGCTACGTCGAACGAGATGCCGGAACCGGCCTCTACCGACTCGGCCTGGGGTTCGTGGGTATGCAGTCGCGACATCTGGAAGTGCTGCGCGAACGAGCCCGACCGTGGCTGGAGAAAATTCGCGACGAATTCGGCGAAACGGTCAATCTGGCCATCCTGGACGGCGACCACGTCGTTTATCTCGATGTGGTGGAGAGCAAACAGAGGGTACGTTTCGCCTCCGCGCGAGGCTTCCGTGAACCACTGCACGCCACCGCTTTGGGACATGCCATCGCCTCCCGCCTCGCCGAGGAACGCGTGCGCGAGCTGGTGGCGCCGTCGACGGCCGGATACGGAAGGGAGCCCGACCTCAACTCCTATCTCACGGATATCGACGACGTCCAGCGACTGGGCTACGCGACCAGCGACGACGGCGACGGCCGATGCGTCGCCGCTCCGCTGACGGGGACACGCCTACCGGTGGCGATCGGCATCAGCGCGCCCGCGGCACGGTTCTCCCCGACCGATGCCGGCAAGGCCGCGACAAGGCTGCTCGAAGTCACCAAGGAGATCACCGTCAACCCGATTCCCGAGCAACGCGGCTCTCCCCGTACCTAGAAGAGCTATCGGCGCCGCGCTGCGCCGCGGCCCACACGTGAGCGCAGCGCGGCACAGTTCTATCGTGCTGTTATGAACGGTCCCGAACGTAGGAAATACAACCCGGACAACAAAACCGGATACGAGTATGCACTACTGGCCGATCATCTCGCCGGCCTCATCGAGCAGGGCGAATGGCCGGCGGGGAGTCGCATCCCCGGTGAACGGGCACTGTCCGAGGAATACGGCGTCGCCCTCGACACCGTCCGCAAGGCTACGAAGATCCTGCGCGAACGAGGACTGGTGCAGACGCTGAAGTCCAAGGGCACATTCGTCACTCCACGCGACTGACCGTGTGTCCGGTCAGGACGAAATCCGGCGGCAAGACCGCGGGGCGGTCGGGAAGTCCTCGCGCAACAGGACCTCGACCCGCCGACGTCTCTTCCGCAGGAATCCTCCCCTGGCCGTCGCTGTGGAACCGCCTTCTCTATCAGCCCATCCGGCCTTGAAACACTCCTGCGACTCTCCGTGGACACGCTCCTCCGGCGCCGGTCTTCGAGTTACCGGATAAACCCCTCAGGCAGTAACATCATGATCATGCCGTTCTCAAGGACCGAAGCTCCGGGGGAGCTGAGGAAGCTGGAACAGCTCTGCAACTCGGCGCGCCTCCTCTACACCGAGGACGCGTTGATCACGACCACCAGTGCCACGGCGTGGTTGCGCGCCAACGGCGTAGAGGTCGACGACCTCAGTCGCAAGGAACACGAACTTCTGCTCAAACTGCGCGAGACGGTGCGGAATCACCTCGCCGGACAGGAACGAGCGTCCGAACTGAACAAACTCGCCAAGATCCTGCTCGCATCGCCACGGTGGTCGGAGAACGGGGAGCCCGTTCTGCCCCCCAAGAGGACCGCACCGTTCGACACCTATCTCGGCGAGTGTCTCGCGCTGGTCTTCACCAGTGGTCTCACGGGAGAGCTCGACAGGCTCAAAGTCTGCCGCAACCAGGACTGCCGCTGGGTTTTCTACGACCGTTCCCCCGCGCAGAACAGCGTCTGGTGCAGTATGGATCTCTGCGGCGCACGGCAAAAGATGCGCACATACCGTTCACGCCATGCGCGTTGACCGTGAACACTCCGACCCGACACGGGAACGAGCAGCGTCAGGACAGCGCGGGGGCGACCGCCGTGGCCGCGACAATCGCCTCGGAGAACTCCGAGCACACCAGCAAATCGCGATCGAGTTCGGTGATCCGTAGCAGCCGCGACACGGAAGAGGGGCACACGAGGGCCCAATTCACGTGAAGCCGTTCCGCGAGAACGGAGGTGTGCACCAGCACCGAGAGACCCGCCGCCCCGAAGAAAGTGGCTCCGCTCAGGTCGAGGACAAAGGCACATGCTTCGGGAAGCCGTTCGTCGACACGCTGCTGCAGCGCCGGTGCTCCGAGAATGTCGATCTCGCCGGCGACCTTGACGACAACCAACCCGATGGCGGGCTTGTCAACTCGTATGTCGAGGGCATCCTGTGTGCAAGCCATTCGGTCGCCACCTTCCGTCCGCACGGTTCTCCCCGCTACGGCTGGGTCACAACCACTGCTCCAGACAGTACGCCCGTCGGATTTGATATCGCAAGCACAACGTTTTCGAACACAGTCAGTAACTGTGCTCGACAAAACACCCGGAACGGAATAAAAGAGGGACCCTCATGCGGTCGGTCGTTCTAGCCCGGCGGTGCGACACACCACCCGCCTCCGGAGCCCACACCCAAGACCGCACGAACGGGTGGCAAGGCTGCGGCTCCACCTGGGAAGGACGTCACTCACCGCGAAGATCGACACCGCTTCGACCCATCGTTTCCGTTGTCAATACCCCTCGCCCGACCAGCCGCTACGGGGGTGTGGCCCCGTAATGGCCGGGGTAGCCACGGTCCCGTGACCCCTGACGAGCAATCCCGCGTAGAGAAGCGCAAGCAAGCAGGAGGCTCAGCAGGTTACGAGGATCTGTCTCCCCTGTTCAACGCACTGGCCGCTCTCGACCCGGACGACCCCCGGCGTAAGACCCTGCGTGAGGAGATCATTACCCGCTGCCTCCCGCTTGCCGAGCACATCGCCCGACGTTTCGTCGGCCGCGGTGAGCCACGCGACGACCTCGTGCAGGTCGCCAGACTGGGATTGCTCAACGCCATAGACCGGTTCGACGCCTCGCGCGGAACCGAGTTCGTCGCCTTCGCCGTACCCACGATCATGGGCGAAGTCCGTCGTCACTTCCGCGACTCCAGTTGGGCCGTGCGAGTGCCCCGTCGTTTGAAGGAACTACATCTGTCGTTGAGCCAGGCCAGCAGCAAACTCGCCCAGCGCCTCGGCAGAGCGCCGACGCCGAGCGAGCTGGCCGCCGAACTCGGCCTCACCCCCGAGGACGTATGGGACGGGTTGCTCGCGGGCAACGCCTACCAGTCGGTCTCGATGGACGCCGCCTACAACGACGAAGGCACGCTGCCACTGGCCGACACCGTCGGCCACGACGACGTGGAGCTGGAGCACGTCGAGTACCACGAATCATTACAACCACTGCTGGCGAGCCTGCCCGAACGGGAACGGCGAGTACTGATCCTGCGGTTCTTCGGCAACATGACGCAGACCCAGATCGCCGAACGCGTGGGCATCTCTCAGATGCACGTGTCCCGGTTGCTCGCTCGGACGCTGGAGTTCCTGCGCAGCCGGCTCACCGAATGAGACACCGTCCGCTGTCCGAGGCCGTTCCGACGGGTGGGCACCGAGCCGAATCGTTTGACGTCACCACCACCGTGGTAAGCCGCTGCCGACGTTGCACGCGCCGGAGATGCGCGACGATTCGGACGGGACGGCATGGAAACCGAGATCACGCTCATCGTGGACGGTCGGCACCACGACATATCCGTCGACACCCGCGTCACGTTGCTCGATGCGATGCGCGACAGACTGGGGATCACCTCCGCCAAGAAGGGATGCGACCACGGTCAATGCGGGTCGTGCACTGTGCTGCAGAACGGGCGCAGGGTCACGACGTGCCTGACTTTCGCCGTCGCGGCCGACGGTTCCACCATCACCACCAGTCAGGGGCTGCTGGACGACGATGATCCTCATCCGCTGCACCGCGCGTTTCTCGACCACGACGGATTCCAGTGCGGTTACTGCACACCCAGCCAGATCTGTTCCGCGGCCGGTCTGTTGGACGAGGCCGCGTCGGGTTGGCCGAGCGCGGTGACACCCCCCAACTCGGTCGAGCCCGTGCTCGACGCCGAGGAGATCCGGGAACGCATCAGCGGGAACCTGTGCCGCTGCGGGGCGTACCAGGGCATCGTGGCGGCCGTGGAATCGGTCGCGGAGGCCAGAGGACTGGTCCGAACACGAGAGCAGCGGGGCGCGACATCATGATTCCGTTCGACTACTCCAAGGCCACCGACGCCGAAACCGCCGTGAGCACGGTGACGGGTAACGGCAGGGCCGCCTATCTCGCGGGCGGGACCAACCTCGTGGACCACATGAAGTTGGGGATCGCCACGCCGGAGACGCTCGTCGACATCACCGGGTTGCCGCTCGGCGCCGTGGAGGAACTGCCCGACGGCGGTGTACGCATCGGCGCGGGTGCCCGCAACAGCGACGTCGCCGCTCACCATCTGGTGCGTAGCCGCTACCCGATGCTGTCGCAGGCGTTGCTGCAGGGCGCCTCGGGGCAGTTGCGCAATCTCGCCACGGTGGGTGGCAACCTGTTGCAACGCACACGCTGTGTCTACTTCCAGGACGTCACCACACCCTGCAACAAGCGTTCGCCCGGCGAAGGGTGTTCGGCCCTCGACGGCTACACGCGTTACCACGCGGTGCTCGGCGCGTCCTCCCACTGTGTCGCGGTGCACCCGTCCGACATGGCCGTGGCGTTGGCCGCGCTGGACGCCGTGGTCCGTGTCCGCACCGCAGACGGTGAGCGAACGGTGCCCGCGGCCGAGTTGCACCGGCTCCCCGGCGAACACCCCGAGCGGGACACCGTGCTCGAACACGGCGAACTCATCACCGCCGTGGATCTTCCCCCGTTGCCGTTCGCCACCCGGTCGCACTACCGCAAAGCCCGGGACCGGGCGTCCTACGCGTTCGCGTTGGTGTCCGTGGCCGCAGCTCTCGATGTGACCGACGGGGTGGTGCGGGACGTGCGGATCGCGTTCGGCGGGCTGGCACACAAACCCTGGCGGGCGACGTCGGCCGAGCGCACGCTGCGTGAGGCGGAGGCGACGCCGGAGAAATTCGAGGAGGCGGCCGACGCGGAGCTCGCCGATGCGCAGCCATTGCGGGACAACGCGTTCAAGGTTCCGATGGCACGCGCGATGCTCGTCGCCGCTCTCCGGGACCTGGCGGAGGAGATGGAGGGGGACACCCCGTGAGCCAGTCGCTACGTGCCCGCGCACTCGGAGCCGACCACGAGCGCGTGGACGGATGGGCGAAGGTCACCGGAACCGCGCCGTACGCCTACGAGCAACCGGTATCCCAACCCTCGTATCTGCATCCCGTGCAGTCCACCGTCGCACGTGGCCGCGTGACGGAGATCGATGCGAGAGCCGCCACCGCGCTCGACGGAGTGCTGACCGTGTTGACGCCGTTCAACGCGCCACGGCTACGCCGTGGATACGACGCCGAGCTGGAGGTGTTGCAGTCCGACGAGGTGTGGTTCCGAGGACAGTTCGTGGCGGCCGTCGTCGCCGAAACCCCCGAGGTCGCCCGGCAGGCCGCCAGCCTCGTACGAGTGCATTACAAGACAAGCCCACACGACGTGGCCCTGTCCGCCAACCGCGACGATCTCTACAAACCCGAATCGGTGAACCCGAGTTATCCCACCGACTCTCTCACCGGGGACCCGGACACCGCGTTCGAGGGCGCGGCCAGAGCGGTGGAGGCCACCTACACCACGGCGATGACCCACAACAACCCCATGGAACCGCACACCACGGTGGCGGTGTGGCACGGCGACACCGACGAACCCACACTCACGCTGTACGACTCGACCCAGGGCGTGCACACGATGGGCGAGGCCGTGGCCGCGATGTTCGACCTCGACCCCGGTCGCGTGCGCGTGGTATCGCCGTACGTCGGCGGTGGCTTCGGATCCAAGGGCACACCTCACGCGCACGTGATCCTCGCGGTACTCGCGGCACAGCGTCTCAAGGGACGTCCCGTCAAGTTCGCCGTCACCCGGCAGCAGATGTTCTCGTTCGTCGGCTACCGCACGCCCACCATCCAACGCATACGGCTGTCGGCCGGCGTCGACGGCACTCTCACCGGCATCAGCAACGACATCGTCGAACTCACCGCACGGTACAAGGAGTTCGCCGAGCAGACCGGAATGCCGACACGCACCATGTACGCCGCACAGAACCGGCGCACGACTCATCGTCTGGCAGCACTCGACGTGGCCGTACCTTCTTGGATGCGCGCTCCCGGCGAATGCCCTGGCATGTTCGCGCCCGAGGTGGCGATGGACGAGCTCGCCGAGGCGTGCGGTGTGGACCCGATCGAGTTGCGTATCCGGAATGAGCCCGAGTCCGACCCCGACACCGGCAAGCCGTACTCGAGCCGGAACTTCGTGGCCTGTCTGCGCGACGGTGCGCAACGGTTCGGCTGGCACGCACGGCCGCCGCTGGCACGGTCGAGGAGGGACGGTGACTGGTGGGTGGGCACCGGGGTCGCCGGCTCCACCTACCCGGTGTTGCGGAAGCCCGGCGCTTCGGCGGCGTCGGTGAGCTATCACGGCGACGGCCGCTACGAGGTGTCGATCGGTGCGGCCGACTTGGGCACCGGCGCCTGGACGGTGTTGACGCAGATCGCGGCCGACGCACTCGATGTCTCCTTTTCGGACATCGGCATGCGCATCGGCGACACCGACCTGCCGATGGCCACCGTGGCCGGTGGCTCGTCGGGCACCACCAACTGGGGGTCGGCGATCGTGGAGACTGCACACCGGTTCCGCGAGAAGTACGGCGACGATCCGGACGTCGGAGACGAGTACACCGCCGCCGCGAGCGACGACGGGCACGCCGACCGTTTCGCCATGCACGCCTACGGCGCCCAGTTCGCCGAGGTTCGGGTCAACATGGACACCGGAGAGATCCGTGTGCCCCGACTGCTCGGTGTGTTCGCCGTCGGGCGCGTGCTCAACCCGCGCACGGCACGGTCACAACTCGTCGGGGGCATGACGATGGGCCTGTCGATGGCCCTGCACGAGACGAGTGTCCTCGACGAGCGTCTCGGCTTCGTCGTCAACCACGATCTGGCCGAGTACCACATCCCGACGTGCGCGGACGTGCCCTCGGTGGAGGCGCACTGGATCACCGAGGACGACCCGTACGTCAATCCCATGGGCAGTAAGGGAATCGGCGAGATCGGCATCGTCGGCACGGCGGCCGCCATCGCCAACGCGGTCTATCACGCCACCGGTGTGCGTGTGCGCGATGTGCCGATCAAAAACGATGCCGTACTGCTGACGCCCCTTGGTGAGGAGTGATCGTGAATCAACCACAGCAGAGCCAGCGACCTCCCGGGGAAACCGGGCGTATGCAACCACAGCCGCGCGACGAGATGCGAGACTACGTCGGACGTGACCTGCTCCTCGACCGCAAGGCACTCATCACGGGTGGCGACTCCGGTATCGGGCGTGCCGTCGCCGTCGCGTTCGCCAAGGAGGGCGCCGACGTCGCCATCGCCTACCTCACCGAACACGACGACGCCGAGCACACCGCTGAACTCGTACGGAAGCAGGGTCGCCGGTGCCTGCTGTTGCCCGGGGACCTGGCCGGCAAAGAGCAGTGCGAACGAGTCGTCGCCGACACGGTCCGCGAGTTCGGCGGTCTCGACCTGCTCGTGAACAACGTGGCCACACAGCTGGAACTCGACTCGTTCGACGACCTCACCGACGAACAGTGGACCCACACGTTCGACGTGAACATCCACTCCTACTTCCGGGTCACGGCGGCGGCGCTGCCACACCTGCCCGAAGGCGGCGCGATCATCAACAGTGGCTCGGTGAACGGCCTACGGGGCAACAAGAAACTCATCGACTACACAGCCACCAAGGGCGCCGTGCATTCGTGGACGTTCGCGATGGCGCAGTCCCTGGTACCCCGGGGCATCCGGGTCAACTGTGTCGCTCCTGGACCCGTGTGGACTCCGCTCATCCCGGCGACGATGCCCGAGGAACACGTCGCGACGTTCGGGCAACAGGCACCCATGGGCCGCGCCGCCCATCCCGACGAACTCGCACCGTCCTACGTCTTCCTCGCCGCGAACCAGCTGTCGTCCTACTACACCGGCGAGGTCCTGGCCGCGCTCGGCGGAGAGACCACGCCGGGCTGAAAACCGCAGGCCACACGCGTTCTTTAGAAGAAGAAACACCACGTAAAGGAGGTCGGCATGGACTCCAGGGACGAGGAACTGTGGGAGGAATTCCACCGGGTCGTCAACATGACGTCGCGAGAGCTGTCCGAATGGTTGCGGACGCAGTCGGCCACACCGGAGGACGAGGAGTACCCCGACCAGGCCGGATCCCATCTCGGGCAGCGGGTGCTGGAGATCCTCGGCAAACGCAAGACCGACCTCGGCGACGACGACTTCAACGTGATGCGGCGCGTCATCGACCGTGTGTACGGCCAACGGCGCGACGATCTGGAATCCACCGCGGGCGAGGCCCACTGGCGGCATCGCCTCATGTCCATCGGGCACGACCCGCTCAAACCCGCGACGTGACGGTGTACCGGCGTGGCCGGACTGCGTGAACTCGCCCACGGTCTGACGAACGCCGGACGACACACCGAACGAAGCAGCACGACGTACGGAACGACGGTGGGGCTCTGCCTTGCCCGACATCCTGCCCAATGTCCACATCCAGCTGATCACCTGTCAGCTGTACAGGTGTTCCGCCCTGCTGGGTAGCCATTCGACCGCTAGCGTGAAAGGCATGATCGGGTTGCCCGAAGCAGTGACCGCCTGCCTTTTCGACCTCGACGGCGTGCTCACCAGCACCGCCGATGTCCATCGGCGCGCCTGGAAGCACACCTTCGACGAACTCCTGAGCCGGCGTGCCCCGGACTCACCCCCGTTCACCGAACGGGACTACGCCACCTACGTCGACGGCCGATCCCGACTCGACGGCGTACGTGCCTTCCTTTCCTCACGAGGAATCAAACTGCCGGAGGGCGGCGAGCACGACGACGTCGACGCCGAGACCGTGCACGGGGTCGGTAATCGGAAGAACCAACTCCTGCTGCGCGTGCTCACCGAGGAAGGCGTGGAGCCCTACCCCGGCTCTGTGCGTTATCTCGACGCCGTCCGTGACCGTGGACTCGCCATCGGTGTCGTCACGTCGTCGGCCAATGGAGAACGTGTACTGAAGGCGGCGAATCTGTCCGGCTACGTGCAGGCCCGCGTCGACGGCATCGTCATCGAACGCAAGGGACTGCGGGGCAAACCCGCCCCGGACTCGTTCCTCGCGTGTGCGGCCGAACTGGGCGTGAGCCCGTCCACCACGGCCGTGTTCGAGGACGCCCAGGCCGGAGTTCGGGCCGGACGGGACGGTGGCTTCGGGTACGTGATCGGTGTCAACCGGGCCGACCCGGACGGACACGCCGACCAGGAGAGGGCGCTGCGGGAGCAGGGAGCCGACATCGTCGTCAACGATCTCGCCGACTTGTTGGAGGCACAGACGTGACCGGCAGTGTGTCCGGAACGGAAAGGGGCTACGCGGGCTCGCCTTGGGAGGTGCGCTGGCAAGGCTTGGACATCGACCAGCTCCAACGCACCGAGTCGACGTTCGCGCTGTCCAACGGGCATATCGGTATGCGGGGAACATTGGAGGAGAGCGAACCGCGAGGCGTGCCCGGAACCTACCTCAACGGTTTCTACGAGGAACACGAACTGCCCTATGCCGAAAGCGCCTACGGCTACCCGGAGGCGGGTCAGACCATCGTCAACGTGACCGACGGCAAGATCATCCGGCTGCTGGTCGAGGACGAACCTCTCGACATGCGCTACGGCTACGCCACGAGCCACTTCCGGGTCCTCGACTTCCGCTCCGGCACCCTGCGGCGAGAGACCGAGTGGACCTCACCCACGGGCCGTCGCGTACGGGTCCGCACCGAACGACTGGTGTCGTTCACCCAACGAGCTGTGGCCGCCATCCGCTACGAGGTCGAACCGCTCGACGACGGGATTCAACTCGTCGCACAGTCGGACCTCCTGGCCAACGAGCCCATCGAACCGGACACCGGTGATCCTCGTGTGGCGGCCGCCTTGGAGGCGCCCCTGCTCAACGAATACGCCAAGGCCGAGGGCTACCGCGCCGTCCTCGTCCACCGCACCAAACGTTCCGGACTTCGGATGGCCGCGGCCATGGAACACCAGATCGGCACCGGCGACAACCTGCACACCGACATCGAGAACCTACACACCGAGATCTCGGTGGAGGAGGATCTCGCCCGGCTGACCATCGCGTTGGACGTGCCGTTAGGGGAGAAACTGCAACTGACCAAGTTCCTCGCCTACGGGTGGTCGGCCCAGCGGTCGATCCCCGCGTTGCGTTCCCAGGTGGACGCGGCGTTGGCGGGTGCGTTGCAGACGGGCTGGGACGGCCTGCTCGCCGAGCAACGACAGTTCCTCGATCAGTTCTGGGCCAGCGCCGACATCGAGATCGACGGTGATCCCGAACTACAGCAAGCCGTCCGGTTCGCTCTGTTCCACGTCCTGCAGGCCGGGGCCCGTGGCGAGAGCCGGGCCATCCCGGGCAAAGGGCTCACCGGACCCGGCTACGACGGCCACGCCTTCTGGGACACCGAGACGTTCGTGCTGCAGCTGCTCACCTACACGCTGCCCGACGCCGCCAGGGACGCCCTCCGCTGGAGACACACCACTTTGGACAAGGCGAAGGAGCGGGCACAACAACTCGGGCTGCGAGGCGCCGCGTTCCCATGGCGTTCCATCAACGGCGCCGAATGCTCCGCGTACTGGCCGGCGGGCACGGCGGCTTTCCACGTCAACGCCGACATCGCCGACGCCATCATCCGCTATGTGGGTGCCACGCACGACATCGAATTCGAACGGGAGTGTGGAACCGAGCTGCTCACCGAGACGGCACGGCTGTGGGCCTCGCTCGGCCACCACGATCCACACGGCGGGTTCCGCATCGACGGTGTCACCGGGCCCGACGAGTACAGCGCCGTGGTGGACAACAACATCTACACCAACCTGATGGCACAGCGGAACCTCCGTGCTGCCGCCGATTCGTGCGAACGGCATCCCGATATCGCCGAAGCGCTCGGAGTCGACCACATCGAGGTCGCCGGCTGGCGGGAAGCCGCGCGAAAGATGCGAGTGCCCTACGACGAGCTGCTGAGGGTGCATCCGCAGTTCGAGCGCTTCACCGAACACGCCGCATGGGACTTCGAGAACACGCCCCCGGACCACTACCCGTTGCTGCTCAACTATCCGTACTTCGACATCTACCGAAAACAGGTCATCAAGCAGGCGGACCTCGTGCTCGCCATGCACCTGCGCGGTGATGTCTTCTCGTTGGAACAGAAACGACGCAACTTCGCCTACTACGAGGCGTTGACGGTGCGCGACTCGTCGCTGTCCGCCACGACACAGGCGGTGTTGGCGGCCGAATGCGGGCACCTGGAGCTGGCGTACGACTACTTCGCCGAGACGGCGCTCACCGACCTGCGCGATCTCCATAACAACGTCCGAAACGGACTGCACATGGCCGCGTCGGCGGGAGCGTGGATCGCGATCGTGGCCGGCTTCGGGGGAATGCGCGACCACTCGGGCGAGTTGAGCTTCCGACCACAGCTGCCGCCGATTCCGCGACGTATCGCGTTTCGCATGTGCTTCCGCGGCTCACAGTTCTGTGTGGAGATCGAGCGCGATTCCGCCGTCTACCGGCTCGTGCGCGGCAAGCCGCTGACGGTCACACACTACGGTCGTGAGGTGACAGTGACCGAGGAACCCACCATCATGCCGATTCCACCGCCCGAAAAGCTCGAACGTCCGTCTCAGCCGGCCGGCCGCGCTCCGATACGACGGCGAACTCCCGAGCCCCTCCAGCAGGAACCCTGGGTCGCTCCCCCGGCCACCTCGGTGTCGTATCGCCGGTAGCGTGGTGTCCTCAGTCCGGCGGTTCGATGGTGCCCGCATCCGGCGTGACATCGTCGTCAGGGCGTATCTCGTCCCGGTTCGGTGGCTCGGGCACATCGCGAGTCGGTAGGCGCCCGAGACCCGACCGTTTCTTCGGACGATCCGCTTCCGTGTCCGAGTGGTCCTGCGGCTCGGGTTCGGACGGACGGTCCGAACCGTGGTCGTCACGGCACATCGTGATCGCTCTCCTTCTCAACTCGCCGGCGTCAAGCGGCCGTCGCCTCCCGGTCGGGTCGTTCCCGTAGCTCGTCGGGCTCCTGCAGCAACGACAGCAGCAATCCGTGGGTGGTGGACCAGGGGCAGATCACCGCGGGACCGTCGAACACTGTCAGCAGGGCCTCGGCGACGACGGCCCCGGCCAACGCCTGTCGGGCACGCGGCCGGGAGATGCCGGGCAGCTCGGCACGACGCGACGCGGGCAGCTGCGCCAGCCTGGGAATCCAGCGCCGGACGTCCTCGACATGCAGCTCCCTGGTCTTGCGGGACCCCTTGCGGCGACGTCCGGCCAGGACGGCGAGCTGGCGCAGCATCTTCGAACACCCCACCGTCCGAAAGCCCTTCAGCCGCTCCTCGTCCGGCCCCAAGGCCGTTCGGATCTGTTCGATCGCGTGGGTGCGCAGCGTCGCGATGGCGTGCTCGGAGGGACGGTCGGTGTCGAGCCGCCACGTCCGCATCACCTCACGGGCACCCAACGGCAACGACCGGGCGAAGTCGGCGTGAATTCCGTGCCCGGCGGCCAGTTCCAGCGTTCCCCCTCCGATGTCGAGAACGGACAGTGGGCCCACTCCCACACCGAACCAGGAACGCACCGCCCGGTAGGATAGGCGGGCTTCTTCCGCCCCGCTGAGGAATTGCAGCCTCCGTCCCGTATGGGACTCGACGTGGTCGACGACCTCGGCACTGTTGCGGGCGTCGCGAATCGACGAGGTGGCCAAACAGAAAATGTCGTGGATACCGTGCTGCCGCGCGATCTCGTCAGCCGTGCGTACGGCGGAAACGACGGAGTCCACGCCCTCGTCCCGCAAACGCCCCGTAGCGTCGAGAGCCCGGTCCAGACGAAGCCGCGTTTTATGGCTCAACACCGGCTCCAGAATCGAACCGTCGCGGTCCACCGCCAGCAGTCGCGCACTGAAACATCCCACGTCGAGCACAGCTACCGTGCCCCTCGTCGTCACAGTTTTTTCACCTCTCATGCCACGGCCGAAACTCCGGAATTCCCACCGAAAGCAATAGATAACAACTGTATAACTCAAGAGGTGAATTCCCGCAGCCCACGCAGCCGTGTCCGCAGCCCACGCAGCCGTGTCCGCGCGCTTTCAGCGCGCGGACACGGTGCCGATCAGTCGTGTTGCCGACTCACCCAGTCGCGGACGACCTCTTCCAGGACGTTCATCGGCAGGGCGCCACCGCCGAGCACGAGGTCGTGGAACGCCCTGATGTCAAACCGCTCCCCCAGCGCGCTTTCGGCTTCAGCCCGCAGCCGCTGGATCTCCAACCGGCCGACCATGTACGACAGCGCTTGTCCCGGGTAGGCGATGTAGCGGTCCACCTCCGCCACGACCTCCACCATCGCCGCGGGAGTGTTGCGCTGCAGGAAGTCGATGGCCTGCTGTCTGCTCCACCCCTTGGCGTGCAGTCCGGTGTCGACCACCAGCCGCCCGGCCCGCATCGAGTCCATGCTGAGCATCCCCAGTAGAGCGATGTCGTCGGAGTACAGACCCATCTCCTGGGCGAGCCGCTCGGTGTAGAGGCCCCAGCCCTCGGAGTAGGCGTTCACGTCGCTGATCCGCCGCAACAGGGGGAGCTCGGTGAGGTTCAACGCGGTGCTGAGTTGGAGGTGGTGTCCGGGGATGACCTCGTGGAACGCGGTCACTTCGGCGGTGTGCCGGAACCGTTCCGTGGCTTTGTAGGTGTTGGCGAAGTAGGTGCCGGGGCGGGATCCGTCTGCGGCGGGTTGCAGGTAGTACGCCGCTGCCGCACCCGGTGCCTCCGCGGCGGGGACGGGCTCGACCACCCAGGGCTGTGGTGGGATGCGGCCGAACCACTTCGGCGCTTCGCCTTCGGCGCGAGTGATGGCGGCCCGCGCGGTGGTCAGCAGCTCGTCGGCGTCGTTCCACCGCAACGCCGGATCGGTACGTAGACGCGAGAAGATCTCCTCGAGGTCGGTGGTGCCGAATACGCGATTTCCGATCTCCGCGTACTCCTCAGCGAGCCGCGCAATGCAGTCGAGTCCGGTGATGTGCAGCTCCTCGGCGCCACGATCGGTGGTGGTGTGCACCCGCACCAGAGCCGAGTAGATCTCCTCTCCTTCGGGGAGATGGCACAGGCCGGGTCGGTCCTCGGGCCTGCCGTGGGTCAGCAGCTCATCGCGGAGCACGTCCCGGTAGGCCGCGAACGCGGGCCGTACGACGTCGGCGAGCACCCTTTCCCGTCGGGAGGCGAAGTCCTCGTCTCCCGCGGGCGGGGATTGCCGCAGCAGTGGGTCGTTGGCGGGGTCGGCGAGGTAGCGGTCGAGGTGGTCTATCGCGGCTTGCACCAGGTGCGCGACAGGCGTGCGCCCGGCGGCCACGCCCGCGCGGTGGCGTTCCGCCACCTGCTGCAGATACGCGGGGATGGCGGCGAGCCGGTCGAGGTGCGCCCTGCCCTCTTCGGGCGTGTTGATCCCCACCATGGGCAACAGGGTGAGCAGGCTCGACGCCGGTGCCACGAAGAAGTCCGAGATCGTGAACTCCGTCATCCGTGTGTCGATCTGCTCGATCAGGGATCGGGCCTGGCTGATGAGCACGTCGCGCGTGACACGGTCTTGGGCGTCGAGCCCCGCCGGGTCGATGGTCTGAGCCTGTTCGAGGACACGCTGCAGTGCGGCTCGGTGCCGCTGCTCGGCCGCCTCGCTGACGTCGCCGAGCCCGGGGCGGGTCGGATCCACACCGAGAAGGACGGGCTGTAGCGGCTCGATATCAAACAGCAGGTCCACGAACTCGTCGGCGAGCGTGGTCACGGTCGTCCTGGGCGTCGTCATGGGGCGCAGAGTACAGGCCGACTAGGCTGGTAAGTGTGGCCGTGACCGATCCTGTGGACGCACACCTGCTCGCCGTTCTCGCCGAGGCGGGCAAAATGGCCGTGCACGAGCTCGCGGCGAAGGTGGGGATGGACCCGCGCGACGTCGCCTACCGACTCGTCGGCCTGTCAGCGCAAGGGCTGCCCCTGCTCGTGGGGGTGGAAAGCGACCCGGCCGGTCTGCGCGCAGCACTCGCCGCCCCGAGCGCCGGTGTTGCCCCGCCTCCGTACGCTCAGCCTCCCGGGGGCAACCATGCCCACGGCGCTCCCGGTGGACCTCATGCGGTGCACGGCGCTCCCAGTGGCCCGTATCAGGTGCACGGCACACCCAGCGGGCCGCATGCGGTGCACGGCGCCCCGAGCGGCCCGTATCAGGTACACGGCACCCCCAGCGGTCCCCATCACGTACCCGGCCCTCCGAGTGGGCCGCACGCGGTACACGGCATCCCCAGTGGTGCCTACCCCGTACACGGCACCCCTTCGGGCCCGTATCCGGCAGCACCGCAGCACCCGACGGGTGGCATGGAGGCCCAGCCCGTCCCGCCCTACGCGCCGCACCAGCAGCCGCAAGCCCCACCGCCGGACCCCGCGATAAGCACATGGGGTGTTCCGCAGAGCGCGCTGTGGGCTCGGGGCGACCAACCTCCCGCCACCGACTTCGGCTCGAGCCCCGCACAGGCTCCGACGTCGGCGCGACAGGGCCGTCCCGGTGACACGCTGGAGACGGTCGGTCTGGAGGGCGAACAACTGGCGGTTCAGTTGTTGGAGGTACAGGACCCGGCCGACTACCTGTTCTCCGCCGCGGGCTACAGCCTGCAGGAGGGAGAGCGGGCGATCGTGGTGCACACCGAAATCGTCAACAAGGGTCCGATTCCGTTCGTGTCGCTGCCCGACAACTATCTGGAACTGCTCACCGCCGACGGCACCGCCATCACCAAGGCCCCGGTGTCGCTGACCTCCCGCCCACCGCACAAGATCGGTGTCCAACCCGGCGAGACCAGCGGCGGGCACACGGTGTACATCGTGGGCGACTCGGTGAAGGTCACCGCTGTGCGGTGGAGCCCTCGGCCGGAGCCCGACGAGCGCAGCCTCACCTGGATGCTCGACGACTAGCCGACGACCAGCCGACGACCAGTCACGTCACTGCCGGGATCGGCCATGCCTAGCCACACCGCGACGGCTGATTTCCGCCAGCGCAAGCGACATCGGTTCCGAAAACTCGGCATGTGATCTTTTCGGAACCTCCGGCACCGGCGGACGGTACGGACATGATCCTCGCGCTTTTGATCTTCTTGTTCCCGCTCGCGTACAGCCCTGGTCCCGGCAACGCGTTCTTCGCGGCGATCGGCGCGTCGAAGGGGGTCCGCGCCGCCGTGCCGTCCCTTGTGGGGTATCACGTCGCGACCCTCGTCGTGACCGCGGCGATCGGGCTCGGGATGGGAGTCACCGTCCTGGAGCACCCCTTGTTCGCGAAGGTGCTCAGCGTGGTCGGGAGCCTTTACGTGTCGTGGTTGGCGGTGACGTTTCTTCGCACCGGTCCATCGGAGGGCGACGCCGCAGTGGGTGCCGCGCCGTCCGGAAGACAACGGATCGGGTTCCGGGCCGGCGCACTCGTCCTGCTACTGAACCCCAAGGCTTACTACATCATCGCGGTGATGTTCACGCAGTTCCTCAGAGCCCCCGCCGACCCCGCCACAGTACTGGTGATCACCGTCGTGTTCACGCTGAACAATCTCATCGCCTTCCTCAGCTGGACACTCGGTAGCCGAGCACTCACCGTTCTGTTCCGGGGCGAACGCTCGAAGCGATGGCTGGACCGCTTGTTCGCCACCGCTTTGATCGGAGTCGCGGTCTGGATGGCACTGCCGCTGTTCAGCTGACCGGAGCCACCGCGGAAGGCGTTTTCCGATCAGGCGCTGCTCACGACTCCGCGCGCAGAGTCTCCAGCGCGGCCGCGAGGTCGGGCGGGTATTCACTGGTGAACTCCACCCAACGACCGTCGGCGGGGTGGGCGAACCCCAGCGTGCGGGCGTGCAACCACTGTCGAGTCAGTCCGAGTCGGCGAGCCAGTACGGGGTCGGCACCGTAGGTGAGGTCACCGACGCACGGATGCCGCATCGCGGAGAAGTGCACCCGGATCTGGTGGGTGCGCCCGGTCTCCAGCTGTACTTCCACTAGTGATGCCGCGCGGAACGCTTCGGCCACCTCGTAGTGTGTGACCGACGGCTTACCTCCCGACACGACGGCGAACTTGTAGTCGTGCCGGGGGTGTCGGTCGATGGGGGCGTCGATCGTGCCCCGAGTCGGGTCGGGGTGGCCTTGTACCAGCGCGTGGTAGCCCTTCGACACCGTGCGTTCCTTGAACGCCCGCTTCAGCACCGAGTACGCGTACTCGCTCTTGGCCACCACCATCACACCCGTGGTACCGGCGTCGAGTCGGTGCACCACACCCTGCCGTTCGGCGGCGCCCGATGTCGAGATGCGCAATCCGGCGGCGGCGAGGCCACCCACCACGGTCGGCCCGGTCCAGCCCGGGCTGGGGTGCACGGCGACGCCGACGGGTTTGTCGACCACCACGATGTCGTCGTCGTCGTGCAGGATCCGCAGCCCCTCCACGGGCTCGGCCGTCACCTCGACGGGGGCATCGGGTTCGGGCAACGTCACCTCGAGCAGGTCACCCGCCGTCAACCTGTCGGACTTGCTCGCGGCCCTGCCGCTGATCAGTACGTCACCGGACGCGGCCAGTTCCGCCACGACCGTGCGGGACAAACCCAGCAACTTCGCCAGCCCCACGTCGACGCGCATCCCGTCGAGTCCGTCCGGGACGGGCAACATGCGACTGCTCACGCTGAATCCTCCGGGTTTTCCTTCTCCTCTGCCGATTCGGTTTCCGGTTCGCTGTCGTTCTTCCTGTCGCGGCGGCTCGGGATCCTGGTTCCGTCGTAGTCTCTGCCCAACAGGGTCAGCACCACGATGAGTCCCGCTCCCACGGTGATCGCGGAGTCCGCGGCGTTGAACACCGGGAAGAACTCGCCGTTCGGCGCGAACACCGAGATGAAGTCCACCACGTGTCCTTGGAATGTGGCGGGGGCGCGGAAGATGCGGTCGGTGAGGTTGCCGAGCGCTCCGGCCAGCACGAGTCCGAGGCCGACCGCCCATCCCGCGGAGCGGAGTTTGCGCGCGAACCACACGATGCCGATGACGACGGCGATCGCCACGACGGTGAGTATCCAGGTGCCGCCGATGTCCATGCCGAACGCCGCGTACGGGTTGCGCAGCAGCTGCAGGTACACCGCTCCACCCAGGATGTGGACCGGTTCCTCGCCTTGCAGGGTCGCCGTGGCGACGACCTTGGTCACCACGTCCACGACGTAGGCGATCACCGCGACAAGGACGAGCAGGCCCACCCGTCGCCGTGGTGGTGTGGGGTCGGAGGTCTGCTCGGTGTCCGAGGGGTCAGGCTGTTGCTCGGTGTTCACCGGTTCATTGTCCATCTCCGTGTTTTTCGCCCGTGACGCAGCATCACCGTGGGCTTTCTCGTCGAGCCGAACACGTCGCTTCGCACCGGAAACGAGTGCGGGCAAAGCCCACACCGCTTCGTTTCAGCGTCTTCGTTCAGCGCGCGCCCCGGGACTCCCCGCCGGAACGTCTGAGTTCTGCGACATGCTCGGAACAACCCGGTGGAGCGTCGCGCACCTCGACGAGCTTGTCCCTGGACCGGTGTCCTTTCACGACGGCGAGATCACGGCTACGCACCGACAACGCCCCGGCCAGCACCCGGCACACCGCCTCGTTCGCCTTGCCGTCGACAGCCGGCGCGCGCACCGAGACCACGAGCGCTTCACCGAACGCACCGTCCCAGGTGCCGCCGACGGCGTCCCGTTTCGCACCCGGCTTCACCCTGATCGGGAACCGCAGTTCACTCATCGAGCCTTTCCGATCACTTTCACGGATATCGGGGGTACTCATACAGGACGCCGCCGACCCAGCAGGTCAGCCGCTTGTGGCGACGGAGACGGTGACCTTCGCACCGTCGCCGACGGTTCCCTCGAACCCGTCCGTGACGGTGTCGTAGCGCACCTCGGTGGCCAACGTCTCGGTCGCGAGGAACTTCTCGTGAGCCCGTACGGCGGTGACGACCTCCTCGGCGGCGTCGACGGTGAGGCTGATCCGGTCGGACACCTTCAGCCCGGCGTCACGGCGGGCTTGCTGCACTACTCGCACGAGATCGCGGACCATGCCTTCCCGCGCCAGCTCGGTCGTCACCTCCGTGTCCAGAAGCAACAGTCCCGAGCCGTTCGGCAGTTCCGAGGCCGCTTCCGCGTCCTTGGCGACCAGCCGCCGTTCGTACTCGCCCTCGCGCAGCTCGATCCCGGCCGCCACGACGGCGCCGTCGGCGGTCACAGACCAGTCTCCCGCCTTCACGGCCTTGATCACCTTTTGCACGTCGCGACCCAACCGCGGCCCCGCGGCACGCGCGTTGACCGCGACCTCGAACGTGCCGTAGGACGACACATCGGTGGTGAATTCCACCGCCTTCACGTTCACCTCGTCCCGGATGATGTCGGCGAACGGACGCAGGGCATCGACGTCCTCGGCGGCCACGAGCAGTTTCGCCAGCGGCAACCGCACACGCAGCTTGTTGGCCTTACGCAGCGACAACGCGGTCGAACACACCTGCCGCACGCGGTCCATCGCCGTCACCAGCGCCGGGTCGGCGGGCAATTCGTCCACCAACGGCCAATCGCACAGGTGCACCGAGCGTCCGCCCGTGAGACCACGCCACACGGCCTCGGTGGTCAACGGCAACAACGGCGCTGTCGTGCGACACACGACCTCCAGCACGGTGTGCAGTGTGTCGATCGCGTCGCGGTCGCCCTCCCAGAACCGGTCCCGCGAACGGCGCACGTACCAGTTGGTGAGTACTTCGAGGAAGTCCCGCACCGTGGAGCAGGCTCCGGCGATGTCGTAGTCGTCGAGAGCCCTGGCCACGTCTGTGACCAGCTCGTGCGTCTTGGCGAGCAGGTAACGGTCGAGCACGTGCTCGGAGTCGGTGCGCACCGTGCCCGAGGTGTTCTCGGCGTTGGCGTAGAGGGCGAGGAAGTAGTACGAGTTCCACAACGGCAGCACGGCCTGCCGTACCGCGTCGCGGATGCCCTTGTCGGTGACGACCAGGTTGCCGCCGCGCAGGATGGGGCTGGACATGAGGTACCACCGCATGGCATCGGAGCCGTCGCGGTCGAACACTTCACTGATGTCCGGGTAGTTACGCAGTGACTTCGACATCTTCTGCCCGTCGGAGCCGAGCACGATGCCGTGGGATACACACGTGCGGAACGCGGGCCGGTCGAACAACGCCGTCGCCAGCACGTGCAGCGTGTAGAACCAGCCCCGGGTCTGTCCGATGTACTCGACGATGAAGTCGCCGGGATAGTGGTGCTCGAACCATTCGGCGTTCTCGAAGGGGTAATGCACCTGCGCGAAGGGCATCGACCCGGAGTCGAACCACACGTCGAGCACATCCGAGACCCGGCGCATGGTGGACTTCCCGGTCGGGTCGTCCGGGTTGGGCCGGGTCAGGGCGTCGATGTGCGGACGGTGCAGGTCGGTCGGACGGACCCCGAAGTCGCGTTCCAGTTCGTCCAACGACCCGTACACGTCGATACGCGGATAGTTCGGGTCGTCGGAGACCCACACCGGGATGGGCGTTCCCCAGTAGCGGTTACGCGAGATCGACCAGTCCCGAGCGTTCTCCAACCACTTGCCGAACTGGCCGTCCTTGACGTGTTCCGGATACCAGGTGATCTGCTGGTTCAGCTCGACCATCCGGTCCTTGAACTTCGTCACCGCGACGAACCACGACGACACCGCGCGGTAGATCAACGGGTTACGGCAGCGCCAGCAATGCGGGTAGGCGTGCTCGTACGTCTCGTGGCGCAGCAGGATCGCACCCTGCCGGCCCGCCGAGCCCGTGCCGTTCTTGAGGTCCCGGATGATGTTGGCGTTGGCCTCGAAGACGTTCTGGCCTTCGTAGTCCGGCACCTGGGAGTCGAACCGCCCCTTCGAGTCCACCGGGGTGACCGGGGTGATGCCCGCGGCGTCGGTGACGGCCTTGTCTTCCTCACCGTAGGCGGGGGCGATGTGGACGATCCCCGTGCCGTCTTCGGTGGTCACGTAGTCGGCGGCCAGCACTCGGTGCGCGTTCTCGTGGCCCACGAAGTACGGGAACGGAGGCGCGTAGCGAGTGCCGAGCAGGTCGGTGCCCTTGTACCGCGCCACGACCTCGGGCTCCTCGCCGAGTTCCTTGGCGTAGGCGGAGACCCTCGCCTCGGCGAGCACGAACCGCTTACCGTCGTCCGCGCGCACCATCACGTAATCGACATCGGGGTGCACGGCCGTGGCGAGGTTCGACGGCACCGTCCACGGTGTGGTGGTCCAGATCAACAGGTACGCGCCGTTGAGTTCGGCGAGCGCGCCGTCGTTGCCCTCGACCCGGTAGCCGATCGTCACGGCCGGGTCCTGGCGATTGACATAGACGTCGTCGTCCATGCGCAGCTCGTGGTTGGACAACGGCGTCTCGTCCCGCCAGCAGTACGGCAACACCCGGTAGCCCTCGTACACCAGGCCCTTGTCGTACAGCTGCTTGAACGCCCAGATCACCGACTCCATGTAGGTGATGTCGAGCGTCTTGTAGTCGTTG
>NZ_DAHVQP010000112.1:0-7535 GCF_027317685.1 Saccharomonospora sp. | reverse complement strand
ACCGGCCCCTGCTGACACAGCCAGGGGCTTGGGGAACATCGGAACTGTGGAAACTGGCGCTAAAGCCTCTGATGCCCTGATCTGCTGGTTGACGGCCTTGATCGTTTTGCTGAAGCTTCGCTGCGGTTCCGCCGCAGTGGGTGGATGTAGATCTGAAAGGCCAGTGAGTTGCCAGTTGAGTTTCTGTCCGATGAGCAGGCTGCGGCCTACGGTCGGTTGCCCGAGGTGTTGTCGCGGGCGGAGCTGGAGCGGTTCTTTTTCCTCGACGACGTCGACCGGGGCCTGGTGGAGGCCCAGCGCCGGGACCACAACAAGCTCGGCTTCAGCTTGCAGCTGGTGACCGTGCGCAACGTCGGCGCGTTCCTCGACGACCCGCTGGACGTGCCGGTCGAGGTGGTGGACTATCTCGCCGAGCAGCTCGGAATCGCCGACCCCGTCGTGTGTGAAGTCCTACGGCGAGCGGGAGAAAACCCGCTTCGAGCACGTCTGGGAGCTGTGCCAGGTCGGCGGCTGGTACGAGTTCTCGACGGTGGAGGACGAGCTGGGTGAGTGGATCGAGGCCCGCGCCTGGACCACTGGGGACGGGCCGAAAGCGCTGTTCAATGCGGCCGTGGCGTGGTTGCGGGAACGCCGGGTGTTGCTGTCGGGCGTGTCGACGCTGGCGCGGCTTGTGGCGGCGCGGTGTGAGGCGGCGAATCAGCGGTTGTGGGCGACGCTGCATCAGCTGCTCGACGACGAGCAGCGCGCCGCCCTGGACGGGCTGCTGGAAGTCCCTGATGCGCACCGGAATTCGGATCTGGATCGGATGCGGCGGCCGCCGGTGCGGGTGTCGGGTCCGGCGATGGTCGACGCGTTGCAGCGGGCTGCGGAGATCCTCGGGTTGGGCTTCGCCGAGGTCGACACTGAGGTGGTGCCGCCGCGTCGGCTGGCGGAGTTGTCGCGGTACGGGGTGCAGGGCAAGGCCAGCCTGCTGCGCCGCCACGACGATTCCCGGCGGGCGGCGACGCTGTTGGCCACGGTGACCTATCTGCAGACCCGGGCGGTGGATGACTCCCTGCACGTCCTGGACGTGCTGTATGACCGCGACGGCGGACAGAAACCACAGATGATCGCCACCGACACCGCCTCCTACTCCGACATCGTCTTCGGGCTGCTCACCCTCGCCGGATACACCTACGCCCCAGCTCGCGGACCTGCCTGATCAGAAGCTGTGGCGTATCGACACCAAAGCCGACTACGGGCCGTTCGCCACCGCCGCCCGCAGCCGGATCGACCTGGACAAAGTGCGGCGGAATTGGGAGGACATCCTGCGGGTCACCGCCTCGATCCACACCGGCGCCGTCCGCGCGCACGATGTGATCCGGATGCTCTCCCGCGACGACCACCCCACCCCGCTCGGCGAAGCCATCACCCATTACGGGCGGATCTACAAGACCCTGCACGTGCTGCGCCTGGTCAACGACACCGGCTACCGCCGCGACATCAAAGCCCAGCCCAACCTGCAGGAAAGCCGCCACGCGCTGGCACGCCGGATCTTCCACGGCCAACGCGGCGAACTACGCCAGCGCTACTACGAAGGCATGGAAGACCAACTCGGGGCGCTGGGCCTCATCCTCAACGCGATCGTGCTGTTCACACCCGCTACCTCGACGCCGCCATCACCGAACTCCGTGCCAGCGTCAACAGCTGTGCTGTGCCATGTGCCGGTACTCCGTCGGATGATGGTGGCTACGGTAATCAACCGGTTGCGAGCGTCACGACGCCGAGACTGATCAGCACGACACCGCTTGCGCGCTCGAGGGTCGTGCCCACCTTCGGACCGCGCAGCCAGCGCATCATCCTGGACGCGCCGAACGAGACGAGAGCCAACCAGGTAAACGCCACAACCGCGTCGACGCACCCAAGCAGGAACGTCATCTCGACGACGTTCGCATCGCGTGGCACGAACTGTGGTACGACTGCCAGGAAGAACAGTCCGATCTTCGGATTGAGAACTGCGGACAGCAGTCCTATCCCACCGGCTCGCCACCAGCGCACGCGCTCGGGCGCACCCGTCGTGCTCGCCTCGGTCGCGTCACGGGCGTGGAGCGCCTGAACTCCCAGGTAGATCAGATAGAGCGCGCCGAGTACGCGCACGACCGTGTACCCAACACTCCAGTTCGCCAGAAGCGCCGCAAGGCCGACACCTGCCGCAACAGCCCAGAACAGCGAACCAACGGCAGCGCCTCCGGCCGCGCAAAGACCGGCGCCCGCACCGGATCGAACAGCGAGGCGGAGCGCGATGAAGGTGTCCGGGCCGGGCGTGACCGCGAGCACCACGCACAACCCAGCGAACGCGAGCAGCGAGGTCAGCATGGACGTCACATGCTGTGACCGTACCCGGTCTCGGCGCCAGGCTGGAATGGGCACTTCCAGTCATTCTCAACGGCGCGACCGGAGTACTGGCGAGCTTCGCTACTTTGGCCGTGATCATCGAGCACGGGATTCTCGGATCCTTGTAATCGACGATCACGTTTTCGGATCGCTGATTTCATTCCCTCCATCCGTCCCTCACGGCGTAATGTGACGAACTGGTCGTGTGGGTTGAAAACCAGAGTTGGCCAGCTAAAACGTCGAGACCACCGAGATGCTGCCGGATGGAGTCCGACTACAAAGAGACCTCGCCCGCCGACACTGAAGGAGAAGCTCGGGTCATGTGGATCTCTACTTACTTCGTGATCCCAGCCCGACTCAATGACGTCGAGATCGTGCAACTCTTGCAGTTGACGCCACAGCAGGTTTTCGAACTGTTCTTCGGACGATGTCGCAGGTCCGTCAAAGACGGCCACAAATGTGGCAAGCGACTCCCCGCCGCGGGGAAACTCCGAGATGAAAGACCAGAGATCTGCGAGCAAGCCAAGGGTGGCTCTCGCGTATGTCATCTCTGGATACACGCCAAATCGTAGTGTCCCCCGACGCAGGGCAGAACGTGCTCCAAGGCACGGAAAATAGTCGTTCTTGACTAGAGACGCGAAGGAATCGTAGATGAACGAAGCTTTAGCAGTTGACTGTTGTGCAACACCGTGTTGATTGACATTTTGCGGATTGTTCCGCTGGCGGGAATGTGGTAAGCCGTCAACGAAGCGTGCGCTTCGGGCGTTATTATCGGCGGACCAATCCGCTCTGACATCGGCCCCCATGCAGGTCGATAATTGAACGTGAAAGTGTGCCAGGAGTTCTGCGCTTCTAGTGACCCAGGATCACTGGACATACTGGGGTTAATCGATATGTAACACCACCGATGCAAGCAGAGATCACCCAATTGCCGCACAGTGATGTCAATTGCAGGCCTGCGACCCATCCGGTAACTGAGCGTGCATCACCTCGTGCTCAGTCCAAGTCCGCACATCGGACTCGCTGACGTGTTTGGACATCACGAGCTTGCCCACCGTGTCGTCGCCAGTTCCAAGAACGATCGAGGTCCGAGGTAGAACTCGGCTACCGGCGGCTGTCACCGGGGGCTAGCAGGCTGGTGACCTCGGCCAGCGCCCGGTCAGAGGGTTTGAAGTAGCGGCGGACATTCTCCGGCTTCTTGTGCCGCGACTTCGCCATCAACAGCAACAGCGACGCGCTCTGCTCACCGAGGTGAGTCAGCGCCAAATGGCGCAATTCGTGCAAATCCTACCCACTGCCCGACCCCTGGAGCGCAGTGTGGGCGTCAAGCAGGGCGCGGGCCTGGCCGTAAGACAGCCGGGCCCGCCCGGTGTCCGGGCAGGTATCGCGGGAGCCGAGGACCTTGCCAGGCCCGGGGCGGCGGTGGGCGAGGAACACCGGGCCGCAGGTTCGGTCCTTGAGCAGCCGGGGCAGTAGGCGGGCGGTTCCAGCGTCCCAGTAGACAATCTCCAGCACCACGTCCTCGCACGCCTGCCCGCGACGGCGAACCTTTGCCCGCGCGCCCTTGGCCTTCACCGCGGCGCGGCGGGCGTTCCAGGTGTTGACCGCCGCCGTGCCCCACAGCAGTTCCAATGCCTCGCCGATCTCATCGTCGGCCACTGCTTCCAGCGGCCGCTGCTCACCGAGCCGGGCGGCGGTCTTGCCGACCGCAGTGGCGTAGCCGCGGATCGTGTTCGGGTTTCCCAGCGAGTCGAGGAACAACTCGGCCGACCGACGGTCAGCGCGGATGGGTTCGTCGGCAGCGCGACGACGGTGGACACCGCGTTCTTCCTTGCCTTGCCGCAGATAACAGGGTCGCTTCGCGCGCCATCGCGGGTGCGTTCCCGCAGAAGGCGATCAACGGTGCCGCAGATAATAGAGCGTTATCTGTGGGAAGACTTCAAGCGCCACCGACGACCGGAACCTCGTCAGCCGCCCACCAGCGCCGACGAACGCTTAGCGCACGATCCGACACGGATGTTCCTCAAGCCCCGGGTAGTTCGGGAGTCGTAACCAGGGCGGTGCGCAGGACAGCGAGGTCAAACCCCGGCAGGAAGAAGCCGGTGAACTCGAGGTCCGGCAACGCGACCTCGCCAGACCTCGTGAGCAGGAGATTCGACGAGATCGGGTCGCCGTGGTTCGGCAGGCACGGGGCCCCGCGGCGCGACACCTGGGCGAACAGGTCGAGCAACGCGACCCGGTCACCGTCGTCAAGGAAACCGAGTGCGTGGTAGCGCGCGATCCGGTTCGGATAGTCGAACACCGCACCCAACACCCCAGGCGGCGGCGCCCAGCGCGCGAACGCCGACACCGCGTCGAGCACCGCCCGCACCACCCGCGGGGCGAGCGGACGGTCGGCGTAGCGGGCGGTGCTCACCGGCTACGCCTACCTGTACAGCCGACCCGACCCCACGCTGCTTCCCGCCGTCGTCGACGCGCTCCTGCGCGAGGAGACCGCGTTCAACCAGTACTGGGCGTTGCGCGCCGTGTCGGCGATCGTGCCGCTCGGGCAACCCGTCCTCGGTGCCCGCCACCATCACCGAGACGCTCCGAGGCGTGCTGGAGCGGCTTCCTCCCCACTCCGCACGCCACGCCCACCTCAGCGCTCTGCTCTGAGGAACACCGCGACGCGCTGCTCAACCCACCACCCGGTCCCGTCCCGTGACGCCCGCGTTCACCCACGCGGCGCATACATGATCACGGCGACACCGACCAGACACACGAGCGCGCCGACGACGTCGAACCGGTCGGGTCGATATCCGTCCATGACCATTCCCCAGGCGAGCGAGCCGGCGACGAAGACACCACCGTAGGCGGCGAGGATGCGCCCGAAGTGCGCGTCGGGTTGCAACGTCGCGACGAACCCGTACGCACCGAGCGCGAGAACCCCGGCGCCGATCCACGCCCACCCGCGGTGCTCCCGCACGCCCTGCCACACCAGCCAGGCACCGCCGATCTCGGCGAGGGCGGCCAGCACGAACAGCAGGATCGAACGCACAACGGTCATGGGTCACTCCGAGAACGACTCGCCGGGGATCTCCCGCCAGTTCACCACCAGCCGGAAAGACCCGCCGCCCGGGGGCCGTCAGCGTCGGCCGCTCATCGATCGGGTTCGGTCGGCGCCGTCAGCGTTGACGCAAGCGACGTAGAAGCCGTCACACGGGCCGCGCGGGGCGCCCATCGAGCGGTTGGCAAACAGGCTGCGATCTTCAGCCTGGTCTGCAGCACTGACGCACAGGTGCAACTGCGACACCTGATGTTCAGGGTCCAGACCCCACGCGAAGTTGAACGGTTTGGTGGTGCCGTCCGCACCAGCCCAGTGCTTCATGTCATCCACGCAGTACCCCGAAGGCACCTCCACGGTGGCGGCCAGGTCGCGATACCCCCGCAGCACGGCGTCACGTTGCTCAGGGTTGGACGACTCCGGCCCGAACATGGTGGGTCCGAAATACTGCAGCAACGCTGGCGCGTCCTGGATGACGTTGCTCACCCATACCGAGAAGTCTCCGCCCCGGTCCCGGCAGGACTCCGCCGTCATCCACGCGGATCGCTGCCATTGCGGGCTGGCCGGCACGTACTTGCGTAGCTCTCCGGGCAGGTCAGCCATGTCGGCGTCGGGTTGAGCGTGAGCGGTGGAGATGGTGACGGAGGCGGCCAGGGCCGCCAACACCGTCAGGATGCGCACGAGAGCACTGCACCACGGTGACTGCATCAGTTTCCTCATCATCGGTTCTCCTCGCGGTGCGCGATCACTGCAGCAGGAAGCCGACGACGGAGGCCGAGCCGAGGATCACCGCGAGGCCAGCGACCACCCACGGGATGCTGACCGCGCCTTCGATGGCCATGTTGTTCCGGTTGCGTCGCCCGACGGCCATCATGATTCCCGCGGCGATCAGCGCCCCCACCGCGCCGACCAGCCCGCCCCATTTCATCCAGCCCAAGATGATGTTCGTCGCCTCTGTCAGCTTCCCTGGTGGCGCAGCGGGAGGAGGGTCAGGAACCAACTGCTGAGACACCCAGGACTGCGCTTTCCCCCACAGCGTGTACAACATTTCCTATTCCCCGAATTTCCTATTCCCCGAGAAGTAGTTGGTCTGACGAACGTCACCGCAGCTGGCGTGGAACAGCGCTTGGTGGCCCAGCGGGCACAGGCGGCCGCGACGATATGGCGGGCGCGGCCCTACCCGGTATCGATTGCTGAACAGCGCCAGCGCGCGGCATTCCGGTCGAGGCCGCAGCCCGCGTAGCTGCCTGAGCAGGGCCGGTGTACATCTGCTGGAGCGCAGCAGGCAACTGCCGCAATGCCTCGGCGATGTCCTTGGCTTTGGTGGGTACACGCGTTCCTGGCGGGTTGGCCATCTCCAACCACGCCCGCTGGTGGCTGATGTCGAAGCGTGCCGTGATGTGCGGCTGCACCTTACGCAGATGCGAGCGCGACTCCGCGATGGTCCCTGGAACGGTGTGCATGACCACCAGCACCGGCGACCGGAGACACACAGCCAATGCCGGCCCGAGTCTGGCGGTAGACGCCGCAGTGTTGGAGCTGACCAGCACATCGATCACGCCCCCTCGGTAGACGCCGCCGTCCTGGACCGGCAGGCCCGTGGCCAGGTACAGCACCCGCGCCCACGTGGAGGTCCCCACACCTCCAGCCACGCCCGCCACCAAAAGGGGCCGCATTTGCCCACCCGTCACCGTGTCTCCCCCATGTCCAGAACGGCCGGTTCCACAGAACGGTCCTCTGTGCCGACCGCCCCTTGCTGCTCACAACACAGCTACCGCCTCGTTGTAAGCAAAGATCCACCTATGACCTCCTCCGCGCCCGCGAATACGGCATCACTGGCGAAAGAATCACCGCACAGAATACGCACTGGAAACGCGGCGGAACTTTTTCCTTTTTAGGAATCGAGGCAGCTAGATATGCTTATATCGCAACAAAAACCCCCATCATCGGAGCGCCCCTTCTCGCTCCGAATGCTTTCTAAGAGCATGTCTCATTTCGCGAGTTTCTTGAAGCAGGTGAGGGCTGCGGCGAGAGTGAGGAAGGCGCAGAAGTGGTTGGCGTAGCGCTCGTAGCGTATGGTCAATCGTCGGTATCCGAACAGCCACGCGATACATCGTTC
>NZ_DAHVQP010000091.1:0-6362 GCF_027317685.1 Saccharomonospora sp. | reverse complement strand
ATCCGTCGCGGGTTCCGCCGTTGGCGTTGCCGCCGACTGCGGAGAATGCGGTGTTGGGTTCGTTGTCGGGTGCGGAGTTCGAGCGGGCGGCGCAGGAGGCGGCGCGTACCGCTCCCCCGCGGGAGAACGGTGGGAACCAGGACATCAAGAACCTGTCGCGGGGTTCGCGGGTGTTTTATCCGGTGTTCGTGCCGGGTGCGAAGTTGTCGGTGGGTGATCTGCACTTCAGTCAGGGTGATGGGGAGATCACTTTCTGCGGCGCGATCGAGATGGGTGGTTACATCGATTTGCATGTCGATGTGATCAAGGGCGGGATGGAGGCTTACGGTGTGGAGGAGCCGATCTTCATTCCGGGCCGGGTGGAGCCGCGTTATTCGGAGTTTTTGGCGTTCGCGGGGTTGTCGGTGACGGATTCTGGTGAGCAGCGGTATCTGGATTCGCACTTGGCGTATCAGCGGGCGTGTTTGAATGCGATCAACTATTTGACCAAGTTCGGGTACACGCCGGAGCAGGCGTACTTGTTCTTGGGTGCGGCGCCGATCGAGGGTCGGTTCTCGGGTGTGGTGGACATTCCGAACTCGTGTGCGACGGTGTATATCCCGACTGAGGTGTTCGATTTCGATCCGAGGCCGTCGGCGGGGGCTCCGCAGCGGGTGGATCGGGGTCAGTGTGCGGTGAGTAGCTCTCGTTGAGTTCTCGCGTGGTGTCGTCGGCGTGATTCGGGTGTTTTTCCAGGTGTGGCCACCACGTGGGCGTGGTTGTCTGGTGTGAGCAGCACACCTTGTGCTGAGGCGGTTGTCGAGGCTTTGTGTGCTGTTCTGGTCGTGGTGTCGGGGTGCCCTCGCCCACGTGGTGGTCGCTTACGTTGTTGGGTCGCTCAGGTGCGGCTGTTGGTGTTCTCTGTGTCGAGCGGCGGGTAGGAGCGTTTCACTTCTGTGGTGATGTGGTGGACCGCGGGTTTGGGGCGGCGGTCGATGGTCACTTCGAAGATGTCGGGTCGGGAGTAGTGGCCGACCGGGTCGAAGAAGTGGTTGGCGATCTCGATCGTGGTCAGGTCGATGTCGGCGTAGACGATGCCTTCTTGTTCGGGTGGGAGGACGTTGCTCAGTAGGGTGCTGTCCGGTCCGAAGATTCGGGCGTATCCGCCTCCTGCGAACGGTGGTGCCGAGGTTCCTGGTTCGGAGCTGAACACGTGGATGGCGGTGTCGGAGACGACTTGGGTCGACATCAGGACGAATTCGCTGGCTTCCATGGCGTTGGATTGGTTGAGCGCGACGATGCTCTCCCCGCTCAGCAGTGCTCCGCCGTAGTAGTCCAGTGGTGGCCAGGATGAGACGCGGATTTGTTCGTCTTCTGCGATGAGGGCGAGTTTCGTCAGCGGTTGCATGTTCTCCGCGCAGTTCAGTGCGCCGATTCGGCCGATCGAGGTCGGTGCTACTTGCAGGTCGCTGCCATCGCCTTGGCCGAACAGGGTGCGTTCGACGTGTGTGGGTTTGAGTTTGCGGCGGTGTAGGACGATCTCTCCGGTTTCGTCGATGATGCACTGTGACATGTAGAGCGAGCTTTGGGCGCGTTCGGCGAAGCCGAAGGCGACGATGATGTTGTTTTCTCGTGCGGCCAGCCGGAGTCGCATCATGTCGGGTGAGTCCACCGCGAGGGCTGCTGTGCGGTAGCGCAGGACGTAGGGCAGTTCCTGGGAGACGGTGGTGGTCATCAAAAAGATCGGGTAGCCCGGTAGCCACAGTTCGGGGAAGGCGATGAGTCGGGCGCCGTTTCGGGCTGCTTCGCGGGTCAGTTCGATGGTTTTGTCGGTGGTTGCGGCGAGGTCGAGCCAGGCGGGTTCGGCTTGTACGGACGCGACGCGGGTGTCGGCCATTGACGGTTACTCCTTTGGTCGGTTGGTCCGACGATAGGAATTTCGGGGCGTGTTGGTCGAGACGCGTGGTGCGCGGGTGTGGGAGCTCGAGAAGAGAGGAATGTTCTTTCGGGGGCGTCGCTGACTGTGGGTGATCGTTGTGGCCCTTGGGTGTCCCACGTTTCACCGATACCGCTGCGGTAGTGGTGTGTACCACAGTTGTCTTTCTCGGATTCGGCCGGGGAAGGTGACTGATGCCCGTGTTGTGCCGCAGGATCGTGTCGCGTCGGGTGGGGCCCAGGGTCGTGGGGCTTGTGGCTGTGGGTGGTGTGGCTGCGCTGGCCGCCGGGTTGGTGGTCGTGCCGCAGTCGCCTGCGTCGGCCGATGCTGGAAGGGTGTCGGTGACGGTGACCGAAGGAACGAACCTCACCGCCGCGGCCGCGCCGGACGGCAGTGTGGTCGTCGATCTGCAGGGGCTGTTGTTCCGTGTTCCCGAAGGTGGTGGGGCGGCTGAGCGGCTCACCTCGGTGGAGGCCGAAGCGGCGCAACCCGATGTCGGGCCGGATGGTCGCATCGCGTATCAGAGCTATGCCGGTGGTGGTTTCCATATCTGGGTCGCCGAGGCGGACGGTTCTGATCCGGTGCAGCTCACCCGTGGCGGGTTCGACGATCGCGAGCCTCGTTGGTCGCCCGATGGCACGACCATCGCGTTCTCTTCCGACCGGGGTGGTTCCTACGACATCTGGACCGTCGACGTCGCCACCGGTGAGCTCACCCGACGTACCGAGGCGCCCGGTGAGAAGTACGAGCCGGCGTGGCATCCCGACGGGGAGACCCTGGCCTATGTCTGTGATGAGGGCATCGCGGCCGTCGACGCCGAGGGGAACACTCGTGTCGTCGTTCCCGCCCCTGCCGGCGAGGAGGACGATGAGGCTGACGAGGTGGCTCTGCGGGCGCCGTCGTGGGCGCCGGACGGGCGGCGGTTGGCCTATGTTCGGCATGCCGACACCCGCGCCGACCTCATGGTCGGTGATCGTGCCGTCACCCGTGGCGAGGACGTGTTCCTGTTCGCCGCCGACTGGGTCGACGAGGATCGTCTCCTCTACACCGCCGACGGGGCCATTCGGACCCGTGACCTGGGTACGGGCGCACGTTCCGACATCCCGTTCACGGCGACGTTGGAGGTTTCCCGCGTCGACTACGCGCACAAGACACACGATTTCGACGACAGCTCCCGGAAGCCGGTGCGGGGTGTCCTCACCCCGGTCCTGTCCCCCGATGCCACCCGGGTCGCGTTCGTGGCGTTGAACGACCTGTGGTTCATGCCGATCGACGGCGAGCCACGTCGTCTCACCCACGACCGTTTCGCCGAGGTCAACCCGGTGTTCTCCCCCGACGGGCGTTTTCTGGCGTATGCCTCTGATCGTGAGGGCACGCCGGATCTGTATGTGCGGGATCTGCGCGACGGTGGTGAGCGCCGGGTCACCGCGTTGGAGGGCGCCGAGGTGTCTCCGGCGTTCTCCCCGGACGGGGCACGGTTGGCGTTTCAGGATCAGGACGGTGCCACATACGTGCTCGATCTGCGCACGGGCCGGGTGCGGCAGGTGGTGTCGTCGCTGTTCGGTCCGGGTCGTCCGAGTTGGTCGGCTGATGGCAGGACGCTCGCGTTGGCGGCGGTCAAGCCGTATTCGGAGCGGTTTCGGGAAGGGACGAGCCAGATCCTGACCGTGGACGTGGCCACGGGCGAGCAGACTTTCCACGCGCCCGGTGACGAACATGCCTCGGTCTCCACGCGTGGCGATGACGGCCCGGTGTGGTCGCCGGACGGTGGGTCGATGGCGTTCGTGCTGGAGTCCACTCTGCACGTCATGGACGTCACCGCCGAGGGGGTGCCGAAGGGCCCGCCCCGGCCGGTCAACGACGAAGTCGCCGACGCGCCGTCGTGGAGTGGGGACGGCAGCCGGTTGCTGTACCTGTCCAACGGTGAGTTGCGGTTGGCCGATGCGGCCACCGGGAAGGCGAGGACCGTCGAGGTGCCCTTGCACTACCGTCCCGACGTGGCTCGGGAACGCACCGTGATCCACGCGGGCGCGTTCTGGGACGGTGAGAGTCGCACGCTGCGGCGCAACGTCGACATCGTGGTGGAGGGCAATCGCGTCGCCTCCGTGACCCCGCATCGCGGCCCCCACCGGGGGCGTGTCGTGGACGCCTCCGACCTCACCGTCATGCCGGGGCTGATGGACTCGCACGTGCATCAGGAGTACGAGTCCCGGTTCTACGGCGACCGCCAGGGCCGGATCAGTCTCGCCTACGGCATCACGTCCACGCTGTCGGTGGGCGACCAGGTGTACCGGGCGGTGGAGGATCGGGAGTCGCTTGCCTCGGGGTCGCGTGTCGGGCCGCGGTTCTACGCGACCGGAGAGCCGATCGACGGTTCGCGGGTCTACTACAACTTCATGCGCCCCACCACCGATGTCGAGCAGGTGCGGCGTGAGTTGTCACGGGCGAAGGCCCTGGATTACGACATGATCAAAACGTATGTGCGGTTGCCCGCCGACCGTATGCGCGCCGTCATCGAGGCGGCTCACGGGATGGGGGTTCCGTCGGCTTCCCACTACCTGTCGCCGGGTGCGTATGTCGGGCAGGACGGCACCACGCATCTGGCCGCCACGCAACGCCTGGGCTATGCTCGCACACTGACCGCGACGTCCACGTCCTACGGTGATGTCGCCGCTGTGTACGGGCAAGGTGAGCGTTCGGTGACGGCCACGTTGTTCACCACCGATTTCCTCCTCGCCGACGAGGTCGCCCACGACCCCCGGTTGGCGTTGTACCCGCCGTGGACGCGCGCTGATCTCCTCGCCGACACCCGGGACAACACCCACGCGCCGTCCGATCCCGGTTGTGACACCGCCGAGTGTCGCGAGGTGCAGGCGTTGCGGGCGGTTGCGGACGCGGGTGGGCTGGTGGTTGCCGGCACCGATGCGCCGTTGGCGTATGTGGGGGCCGGGCTGCACGGTAATTTGCGTGAGTTGGTCGGCTACGGCTGGACGCCGTACGACGCGCTGCGCACCGCCACTGTGAACGCCGCGGAGAACCTGGGCGTGGCCGACGAGGTCGGCACCCTGGAACCCGGCAAGATCGCCGATCTGATCATGGTGCGGGGCAACCCGCTGCGGGACATCGACGCGGCCATGAACGTGGAGGCGACCATGGTCGGCGGTCATCTGCACACCCGTGATGACCTACTCGCTCCCTACACCGACCAGGCCACGGGGAAGGGTGACCACGTGGTCGACTCGGCAGCAGCGGAGAAGACCACGCCCGCCCCGGCCACCGGTGTGGCCGAATGGGCCGACCCCGAAGCCGGGTTCCGTTACTGGTGGCATCACCCCGACGTGGTCGCCGAGGCCTACGACCACACCTGCGGCGCCTATACCCACCTCGGCCACGCACACGGTTAGCCCAAGCGGGCCCCGCGTGCGGACACACCTGTGGCGGCGGTTACCCTCCGCGCATCTGGTCGGCACCGACGGGAGTGGGCAGCAGCCGGGGCACCACCCGGACGTAGACGACCATGCCGAGCACCTCGACCAGGGTTTGAGCGACCACCACGACCGCTGCCACGGCGAGCGTGTCGGGCAGCGCCCAGGAACCGGCCCGCCCGCAAGCAGCGGCCTAGCTCCGCGGCGGGCACCTGCAAGAACGTGACGTAGAGCAAGGCGGCGAGCACCGGGTTGATGGCGTGCTCCCACACCGGCCCCGCACCGGGGGCGGCCCATCCCATCAGGGCCCCGACCGCGAGCGCACTCACATAGACGGCGACTTGGTGGCGTTCCATGCCGGCGACCGGACCGGATGCAGACGACAACGATGGTGCTCCTTGCAACGTGTGACGGGACGGACCGGATGCGGAGGCAAAGGGGAATGGTCAGGCCGGGGTGAACAGCTCGACCAGCAAGGCGGCGCCCTCGGCGAAGGCACGGACCTCCAGGTGCAGCACCGGGCCATCCGGATGCAGGTGGAAGTCGAAGTCCGCATCGTGCTCACCCCACGACGGTAAACCTTCGACCCGGATGGAAGATCAATCCTGCTTTGCAGGGGTGCCACCGGGATACGCGCGAAAGGGGCAATGAGCTTTTGAACCTGCTGGTCGTCGAGTGAGTGGGCGTGGTGACTAGGCGAGATCTCCGTGTCGGTAGAGCCGGGTAGATAACGGTAGAGAGCCCGGGCAGCCGGGTGTTGTGGGTGCTGGCTAGGGTGCGCTGGGTCACGTTGGTTTCGGTTCGGGGTCTGGGCGTTGGCGGCGATCGATCGCACCGCGTATCCGCGGTTCAAGCGGGTGGTTCCTGCTCGGGAACTGGCTGAGGCGTTCACGCCGACGATCGGCGAGATCACTTGGGCGCGGGAGAAGACGCAGAACGATCCGCATTTGCTGGCGCTGCTGGTGTGGTTGAAGTCGTATCAGCGGCTGGGGTATTTCCCGAAGCTGGACGAGGTCCCGCCG
>NZ_DAHVQP010000080.1:0-31199 GCF_027317685.1 Saccharomonospora sp. | reverse complement strand
CGACCTTGTCGAGCGCCTCGGCGATCAGCTCACCGATGGTCTTGTCGGCCGCGGAGATCGACGCGGTGGCCGCGATCTGCTCCTTGGTCTCGACCTCCTTGGCCATCTTGTGCAGCTGCTCGGTGATGGCCTCGACGGCCTGCTCGATGCCGCGCTTCAGCGCGATCGGGTCGGCACCGGCGGCAACGTTGCGCAGCCCCTCCTTGACGAGGGCCTGGGCGAGCACGGTGGCGGTGGTGGTGCCGTCACCCGCGACGTCGTCGGTCTTCTTGGCAACTTCCTTGACGAGCTCGGCCCCGATCTTCTCCCACGGGTCCTCGAGCTCGATCTCCTTCGCGATCGAGACACCGTCGTTGGTGATCGTCGGCGCGCCCCACTTCTTCTCGAGCACGACGTTGCGGCCCCGGGGGCCGAGCGTCACCTTGACGGCCTCCGCGAGGGTGTTCAGCCCGCGCTCAAGGCTGCGACGGGCTTCCTCGTCGAACGCAATCAGTTTGGCCATTGCGGTGTGGTCCTCCGGTAGTCAGGACACGTCCTCGGCCAGGCTCGGTGCCCGCGACGGACGACCAGTTCGGCAGCGTGATCACGCCGGCGAACGTGGCCTCACCGTCCCGACCTTCAGGCGGTGGTCGACGACCGACCGCCTAGCACTCGACGGTGTCGAGTGCCAATTCCGTGTTTAGCACTCTCAGGGTGAGAGTGCAAGCAAGGGGGGCTCGAGCCATCCGGCTACACCACGCTCCTCACCCGGGCGATTTATGCCACTTTGCGACGAGCATCACTCCCCCGGGCGACCCAATCGACTTAAGTTAGCCTTACCTATCCCAGGTCTTGATCTTTGAGGGAGCGAACATGCGCACGAGACATCGCGGAAGATGGCTCGCAGCCCTGATGGTGGGCCTACTGGGCCTGGTGGCCGCGTGCGGCGGCGATTCGGAGGCCGACACGGCCGAGTCCGAGAACTCGATCGCGGTCGAACACGCCCAGGGCACCACCACACTGGATGGTACGCCGGAACGAATCGTCGTCTTCGATCTCGGTGTGCTCCAGACACTGGACACCCTCGGCGTCGAAGGCGTGGTGGGTGTTCCCGAGGTCGCGAACCTGCCCGAAGACCTGAGCGAATACGGCTCCGACGACTACACCAAAGTCGGCAGCCTCAAGGAACCCGACTACGAACAGGTCAATGCCCTCGAACCCGACCTGATCATCGTCGCGGCGCGGTCCGCCCCTGCCTACGGAGAACTGTCCGAGATCGCCCCGACCGTCGACTTGAGTGTCGACACGACCGACTTCCTCGCCAGCGCCACCGAGCGCATCGAGACGCTGGGCAGCCTGTTCGGCAAGGAGGACGCGGTGCGCGACCGGCTCGACGAGCTGGCCGCCAAGGCCGAGGAAGTGAAGAACTCGGGTGCCGCCGACAAGACCGGACTGGTCATCCTCACCACCGGAGGCAAGATCAGCGCCTACGGCCCCGGTTCCCGGTTCGGCATCATCTACGACGACCTCGGAGTGCAGCCCGCCGTCGACGACCTGTCCGCCGACACGCACGGTGACGCCATCTCCTCGGAGTTCATCGCCGAGGCCAACCCCGACCTGCTGTTCGTCATCGACCGGGACTCCGCCATCGGCGAGTCCGGGGAATCGGCCAAGCAGGTACTCGACAACGCTTTGGTGAACGGCACCACGGCGGCCAAGGAGGACGGCATCGTCTACCTCGATCCGTCCACGTGGTACCTGACCTCCAACGGCCTGCCCTCGCTGGAGTCCATGATCACCTCTGTCGGAGACAGCGTGGCGTGACCTCGTCCGCAACCCGGCGGACCGGTGCCCGACGTCTCGGCCCGGTCCGCCGCCGTCACATCGCTCTCGGCGCGGTCCTGCTCGTCCTGGCGGCGTTCGGTTCGCTGTTCGTCGGAGTCACGGAGCTGACTCCCACAGGGCTGCTGACAGGCGACCAGAACCAGCTTCTCGTGCTGTGGGAATCGCGGCTGCCGAGGCTGTTGGCCATCCTGTTGGCCGGTTCGACCTTAAGCGTCGCCGGCCTGGTGATGATGAGCCTGACCCGCAACCGGTTCGTCACACCGTCCACAGCGGGCACTGCGGAGTCGGCATCGCTGGGCGTGCTGGTGGCCACCGTGTTCTTCGGGGCGGAGGCCGTCGGCGTGAAGATGGCGGTGGCCACCGTGTTCGCCCTGCTGGGTACGGGCATGTTCCTGATGCTGCTGCGACGGTTGACGTTCGCCGACATCATCGTGGTGCCGCTGGTGGGCATCATGTTCGGTGGCGTCATCTCGGCGATCAGCACCTTCTTCGCCTATCGCTTCGATCTGCTGCAGACGCTGTCGGCGTGGACCAGCGGCGAGTTCTCCGGTGTGCTGAAGGGCCGCTACGAACTGCTGTGGATCACAGCGGCGGCGGCACTCGTCGGCTATCTCTTCGCCGATCGCTTCACCCTCGCCGGACTCGGCAGGGACTTCGCCGTCAACCTCGGCGTGCACTACGACAGGGTGGTCACCACGGGACTCATGCTGGTGTCGGTGATCACTGCTGTGGTGGTGGTGACGGTGGGCAACATCCCGTTCCTGGGGCTGGTCGTGCCCAACATCGTCACGCTCATACTCGGCGACAACCTGCGCCGGGCGCTGCCCGTCACCGCGTTGGCGGGCGGGTTCTTCGTGCTGTGCTGCGACGTGCTGGGCCGCACGATCCGCTATCCGTACGAGATCCCGGTCGAGACGATCGCGGGAGTCGTGGGCGCGGGCCTGTTCATCTTCCTCGTGCTGCGGGCCCGGCGGAGGACGGCATGACCGAGGCACAAGCCGGAGCGAGCCGGAAAGCAACGAAGGACGTGGTGGGTCAACGTCGCGTCCTCGGCGTACTCACCGTGGTGGCACTGGCGACCGTGGTCGCGTTCTGCACCATCGGCCTCACCGGCAACCTGGAGTACGCGCTAGGCATCCGCCTGCGCAAGGTGGCGGCCATGGTCGCGGTCGGGATCGCCGTCGGTTACTCCAGCGTGCTGTTCCAGACCGTGACGAACAACCGCATCCTCACCCCCCAGATCATGGGGTTCGACTCGTTGTTCGTGCTCATCCAGACGCTGATCGTGTACTTCGCGGGAGCCATCGCGCTCAGCAGCACCGATCCACGTCTGCTCTTCACGGTCCAATCCGGTCTGATGATCGTCTTCGCGTTCGCGCTGCACCGGTGGTTGTTCGACCGCAACAGCCGTGACCTCTACCTGCTCGTGCTCGTCGGGGTCATCTTCGGAACGCTGTTCTCCAGCCTGTCGTCGTTGGCGTCGCGACTGATCAACCCGAACGACTTCGTGACCCTGCAGGACAGCCTCTTCGCTAGCTTCAACTCGGTGGACGAGAGCCTGCTGTGGTTCTCGGCCGTGCTGCTCGTCGCGCTCGGCGCCTGGGGAGCACGACTGTTCCGCAAGCTCGACGTCGTGGCACTCGGCAGGGACACGTCGATCAGCCTCGGCGTTCACCACAGATCCGTGGTCAACCGCAGCCTGGTGATCATCGCGGTACTGGTGTCGGTGTCCACGGCGCTCGTCGGCCCAATCACGTTCCTCGGCGTGCTGGTGGCCAACCTGGCGAGACAACTCACCCGCACGTTCCGTCACGCGGTCGTCGTGCCCGCCGCCTCCCTGGTCGCGATCATCACCCTCGTCGGGGGGCAGCTCGTACTGGAACAGGTACTCGGCATGGACACCGCGCTCAGCGTGGTCATCAACTTCGGCGGCGGCCTCTACTTCCTCGTCCTGCTCGTCCGGGAGTCCACACGATGATCGAAGTCAACGGCGTCACCAAGAAGTACGGCAACACCACTGTCGTCGACGATGTCTCACTGTCCATTCCGTCCGGTGGAGTCACCTCGGTGATCGGGGCGAACGGGGCGGGTAAATCCACCCTGCTATCCATGATCAGCCGGTTGATTGAGCCGGACAGCGGGTCGATCAGCGTGGATGGGCTCGACGTCTCCACCACGGCGACCGAGGAACTGGCACGGCGATTGGCCGTGTTGCGGCAGGACAACTACACGGCCGTACGGCTCACCGTTCGAGAACTCGTCTCGTTCGGCCGGTTCCCCCACTCCCGTGGGCGGCTGACCTCATCGGACCACGAAATCATCGACGACGCCATCGACTACTTCGAGCTGTCCGGATTCGCCGACCGTCCACTCGACACACTGTCGGGTGGGCAGCGGCAACGTGCCCACGTGGCGATGGTGCTGTGCCAGAGCACCGACTACGTACTGCTGGACGAGCCATTGAACAATTTGGACATGAGGCACTCGGTCCAGATCATGCGCAGGCTGCGGAACATGGCCGACGAGTACGGCAAGACTGTCGTCATGGTGGTGCACGACATCAACTTCGCGGCGCGTTACTCCGACCGCGTCGTCGCCATGCGGGACGGCGGTGTGGTGGCCCACGGAGAAGTCGGCGACATCATGACGCCGACCGTGCTCCGGGCCGTCTTCGACCTCGACATCGAAGTACACGAACTCGCCGGACACCGCATCGGCGACTTCTACGGCTGACCCCGATCACCCTTCGGGAACGATCGGGATGTTCGTCGGAGGAAGGTTGTCCGGCTGGCCCGGGTCCGGCACTTCCTGCTGACCGCCCGGACCGATCGGGATCTCCGGGATCGACGTGGTCGTGCTCGGCGTGATGTCGAGCTCGTTGGTGCCGCCTTTCCGGTCCTCTTCGCTACCGAGGGTCAGGTACAGCACGAGCACGACCCCGGCACCGACGATCACGGCCGCCAGCGCCCACACCCACCACGGCGTGGAACGTTCGGTGGGCGCGGAACCGTATCCCTGGGCGGGGGCATGGTGCCCGGGCGGCCCACCGGGCGGCGGCATGGGGGAGCCGTGCGGTGGTGTGCCGTACGGCGAGGCCATCGGCGCCGCGTGCGGCGCGGGCCCGTATCCGGGCTGAGGCGGCTGGCCGGGTTGCGCTGCGGGCTGCCCACCGGGAAAGCCCGGCATCGGTGGCCGCCCCGGCTGAGGCGGCGACCCCACTTGCCCGGGCTGGCCCGGCTGGCCGGGTTGCCCGAACTGGCCGGGCCCGGTTTGCGGCCCCTGGAGTCCCAGAAGTCCCTGCTGCCCTGAAGGCCCCTGTTGTCCCTGCTGTCCCTGTTGTCCCCGCTGCATCACGGGCCCACTTCCCTGCTGAGCGCCGAGAGGACGCATCGGCATGCCCTCGCCCTGCCCGGGCCTCTGCCGGGAGCCATCCGGCGCCGCGTCCGCACCGCCCTCCAGCGCCTTCCGCGCAGCCTCCACCAACTCCACACAACTGGAGTAGCGCTGGTCGGCCGACTTGGCCATCCCCTTGCGCACCACCTCGTCGATGGCGGGTGGCAACGACGGCACGGCACAGGAGACGGACGGCACGTCACCGCTCAGATGACCCTTGATCACCGTCTGCACGTCGCCCTTGAACGGCGGCTGTCCCGTGAGGCAGGCGAAAAGCATGCACGCGAGCGCGTACTGGTCGGTGCGCCCGTCGAGCGGCTCACCCCGTAGGTGCTCGGGCGCGGCATACGTCGGTGAGCCCAGGAAGTCCCCGCTACGGGTCCGGTGGCCCGTGGTACCGCGCCGCGTCAACCCGAAATCAGCGATGTAGACGTGTTCCCGCGCCGACTCACGACTGGTGACCAACACGTTCGCCGGTTTGACGTCGAGGTGGACGAGGCCGCGCTCATGCAGCGTGTCGAGGGCGTCGGCGACCTGTTCGAGCAGGCCGAGAGCACGCTCGGGCTCCATCGGACCGTTCCCGACGAGACTCGCCAAATCAGAACCATCGACGAGCCGCATCGCGATGTAGAGCATCCCGTCGAGCTCGCCGAAGTCGTACAGCGGCACGATGTTGGCGTGATCGATGGCCGAGGTGTTGCGCGCCTCGTCGACGAACCGTTCGCGGAACTCCGCGTCCGCACCGAGGTGCTCCCCGATCACTTTGAGGGCCACCTTGCGTCCCAGACGCACATCGGTGGCCCTGTACATCACGCTCATGCCACCTCGGCCGAGCACACCGTCGATGCGGTAGTTGCCCAGCCTCCGACCGGTCAGGTCGGCCGACTCCTCGTCTGCCACAGAGCGCAGCCTAACGTCTGTGCATCGGCTCCGACGCCAGTGTCCGGTGTCCCGTGACGCGAGCCCCGGAGCCGGGAACGTGAGCTACGAGACCTTACGGACGTCCGCGGCCTGGCTGCGGCCATCCCGCCCGGCCGTGATCTCGAACTCCACTCGATCACCCTCGTCGAGGGTGCGGAAACCCTCCGCCTGGATGGCGGAGTAGTGTACGAAGACATCAGGTCCATCGGGCGACTCGATGAACCCGTAGCCCTTTTCCGCGTTGAACCACTTGACCGTGCCGACAGCCACGGCGTCCTCCTCGTGCCAAATCAAACGCGGACAGTCTGTGCCTGCCGCGTTCCAAGCGACGATCACGCTACCCGAATCATGCGTCAGAGCAATGGGCAATTCGCGGGAAAACTCGGTCCGACCACGGTTTACCGCTACGCCCGGGCACGCGTCTGCACGAAAATCGTCCCGGGTCCCGCCACATCGAGGGCCAGTCCTTCGCCGGTCCGGATCGACTGCGGTTGCGCGGGATCGAGCGCACGCAACCTCACCTGCACGCTGTCGGGGTAGGCCAACACGAACAGCGGATTGACCGTGAGGACCTCACCCGCCTTCAACGTCAACGAATCCACCGGTCCCCGACAGGCGAGCACTAAAGATCCGGTACCGCTGAAGTGCTTGAGGAACCCGGAATCCCCGCCGAAGAGACTCTGATGAGCAGGCCACGGCTGGTCGTGACGCACGGTGACGGGCCGCGCCAGCACCGCGTCGTGCGCGACCGACCAGCCCAGCCTGCCGCTCAGCTCCAGCGGGTAGACGTCACCGGGATACTTCGGCGCGAGGTCCATCCAGCCGCCCTCCGGCGGAGCCGTGAAGATCGACGGTCCGGAGCCCTTCCCCTTCTTCGAACGCAGCACCCCGAAACTGTGGGCGAGCACGGTGTCAGGGTGGGCCTCCACGGCCTCTCCCCCAGCGAGAACGACACGGGCGACACCGAACTCCGGGGTGTGCCGAGTATGGACACGCATCGGGCCTACCGGGACGGCATCCGGGCGAGCAACCAGCCCAGCAGGGCGTCCGGGTTCCGGGTCTGGGTGAGGATCTGCCCCGGCCCCGCGAAGTCGAACACGAATCCCTCGCCGCTCTTCAACGACTGGATCACACCCTGCGACACCTTGCGCAACTGCGACTGCACGGTGTCGGCGTAGGCCACGACGTGACCCGAGTCGATGGTCACGTACTCGCCCGGCTGGAGGTTGATGACGTCGATGGCGCCGTAGCAGGCCACGAGCAACTGCCCCTGGCCCTGAGCGTGGGTGAGGAAGCCGCCCTCACCGCCGAAGAGGTTGCTGAAGCCACCCCACCTGGTCTCCAGATGGATGCCGTGCGAGTTCGCAAGCCACGACCCCCGCGTGACGCACCAACCCACGCGACCGTCCATCTCGATGAGCTTGAGATCGCCGGGGAGTCCGTTCGCGACGTCCACCCAGCCGCCGTTGGGCGGGGCCGTGTACGTGGAGATGAACATCGACTCACCACCGAGGAAAGCCCTGCCCAGGCCCTTCATGACACCACCTTGGGACCGGGCTTCCATGTGCATCCCGTAGCTGGTGGCGACCATGGCCCCCGCCTCCACCTGCACCGGTTCTTGTGGCGCCAACAACAGCCTGGCGACCGCGAAGGAAGGCTGGTGACGAATCTGTACCTGCACGTACTTCTCCCCTGTTGTGCAATGTCTGGCGCGGAGAGTTTTGCATGCGACGGCCGAACGGCGAGGATGGTCTCGTGATCTCCGTCGAAGAACACAAGGCCCGGGTTCGTGAGGTGGTCGGTGACCGCCCCGTCGTGGAGCGCGCCCTGCCCGACTGCGCGGGCCTGGTACTCGCCGAGGACGTCACCGCGAACGTGTCGCTGCCCCCGTTCGACAACTCCGCGATGGACGGGTACGCCGTGCGCGCGGCCGATGTGGCGAAGGCCGGTCAGGACTCCCCCGTCGAGCTGCCCGTGGGCGCGGACATCCCGGCTGGTCGCACGGACATCCCGACGCTGGAACCGGGCACCGCGCACCGGATCATGACGGGCGCTCCGATGCCGCCGGGCGCGGATAGCGTCGTCATCGTCGAGCACACCGACGGCGGCACTCACCGGGTGCGGATCTCCTCGCCCGCCACTGAGGGCGCACACGTGCGCCGCATGGGCGAGGACGTCGTCGCGGGCACGGTTACCCTCCGCGCCGGCACCGTCCTGGGCCCCGCGCAACTGGGACTCGGCTCAGCCGTCGGCCTCGACCGGCTTCCCGTGTTCGAACCGCCGAGGGTGCTGGTGGTGTCCACAGGGACCGAGCTGGTGCTGCCTCCCGAACCACTGCGTCACGGCCAGATCTACGAATCCAACAGCGTGATGCTGGCGGCGGGACTGTCGGCGCTCGGTTGCCGGGTGAAGGCCGTACGCAGCGTGGCCGACGACGTGTCCCGGTTCCGCGCGACCCTGGAACCGGAACTCGCCGACACGGACCTCGTGGTGACCTCGGGCGGGGTGAGCGCGGGTGCGTACGAGGTGGTGAAGGACGCGCTCGCCGAGGCGGGGGTGGAGTTCGGCAAGGTGGCCATGCAGCCGGGCGGCCCGCAGGGCTGCGGGCGATGGAACGGGGTGCCGGTGGTGACGCTGCCGGGCAACCCCGTGAGCGCGTTGGTGTCGTTCGAGGTGTTCCTGCGGCCCACGCTGCTGGCCGCGCTCGGGCACACGGACACCGAACGGCAGCGGGTACGGGCTCGGTTGGCCGAGACGCTGACCTCGCCGAAGGGCAAACGCCAGTTCCGTCGCGGGTACTACACACCGGGGAAGGGCCAGGTCACGGGTGTGGTCGGCCCGCAGGGCGGCCCCGGCTCACACCTGTTGGCGTCGTTCGCCCAGGCGAACTGCCTCATCGAGGTCGCCGAGGACGTCACCGAGGCGAAGAAGGACTCGATCGTCGACGTCCTCCTCCTATAGACCCCGGCCCCCCAATCATCGTGTCCGCAGGTTGTGTAGCCGTGTCCGCAGGTCGTGTAGCCGTGTCCGCAGGTCGTGTAGCCGTGTCCGCAGCCTGCGTAGCCGTGTCCGCAGGTCGTGCGACTGCGTAGGCGCGGGGGCGACCTCGTGCCGGCCGCCTGTTCTACGCTCGCGCGACATGGGTTTCTTCTCGTGGATCGTCTTCGGCGCCCTGGCGGGTTGGGCGGCCAACCTGATCGTCGGCGGCCGACAGCGCCGCAGGCAGGGCTGCTTGGTCAGCGTGCTGGTGGGCGTGGTCGGTGCGACGCTGGGCGGCTTCGTCTACCAGCTCGCCACGGGTGAGGAGAAGACGTTCGAGTTCGATTTCCCCAGCTTCGGTGTCGCCGTGCTGGGAGCGGTGTTGCTGCTGGCCGTGGTCCGGTTGGTCGAACGGCACCGGTGAGGACGCCGGACACCGTGGGCGACCGCCTTGACCTCCCGAGGACCCCGGCGAACGCGATCGAGCCACGCTTTGTAACGTTTTCCACACAGTTGGTTATCGCCATAACGGTCACGCCCTACCATCGACGGTCCGTGGCCGGGTGGCGTACGACGTCGGGGGGCGGACGCCACCCGGCCCGTCCATACGGAAAAATCGAGGTCCATGAGCTCCAACTCGCTCGGCCATGCCGCGCGTCTCGTCCGTGAAACCCTTCCACCTATGCACCCCGCGGGGCGTCCGTTCGTCGCGGGCGGTGTCGCCGCGACCCTTCTGCTGCGGAGGTTCTCGCCTCGGCTGGGACTACTCGCGGGACTCGGAACGCTGGCGACCGCGGCGTTCTTCAGGGAACCGCAGCGCGTCCCGCCGCTTAGGGACGATCTCGTGTTGTCGGCGGCCGACGGTCTGGTGTCTCTGATCGAAGAGGCGAGTCCGCCCGCCGAGCTCGGCCTGCCCGACCGGCCGCTGACCCGGGTCAGCGTGTTCCTCTCGGTCTTCGACGTTCACGTCCAGCGCATGCCCGTCCGGGGTACCGTCGAGAAGGTGGCCTATCGGCCCGGCAAGTTCCTTTCCGCCGACCTGGACAAGGCTAGCGAGGACAACGAGCGCAATTCCGTACTGCTGCGCACCGACAGTGGCCACCAACTCATCGTCGTGCAGATCGCGGGACTTGTGGCACGGCGTATTGTCTGCCAAGTCGGTGAGGGCGATCACGTCGAGCCCGGTTCGACCTATGGCCTGATCCGTTTCGGCTCACGGGTGGACACCTATCTGCCACCCGGGAGTCGAGTGCTGGTCCGTGAGGGTCAGCGCACCATCGGGGGCGAGACCCCTCTCGCCGAATTGTGAAGCTGCGAAGGACTGAGTTCATGTCCCGGACCACACCTGGCGTCCGCCTGCTGCCCAACGCGGTCACCGTGCTCGCACTGTGCGCGGGGTTGTCCGCCGTGCAGTTCGCTCTGGGAGGCCAGTACGGACTCGCGATCGGCGCCATCGGCCTCGCCGCGGTGCTCGACAGCCTGGACGGGCGGATCGCGCGACTGCTCGATGCCACGTCCAAGATGGGGGCGGAACTGGACTCCCTGGCCGACGCGATCTCGTTCGGTGTGGCTCCGGCACTCGTGCTGTACGTGTGGCTTCCGGATCCGGGCCGGTTCGGCTGGGTCGCCGCGTTGATCTTCGCGGTGTGCATGGTGTTGCGGCTGGCCCGGTTCAACACGCTGCTGGACGACAGTGAGCAGCCGCCGTACGCGAGCGAGTTCTTCGTCGGCGTACCCGCCCCGGCCGGGGGGCTGCTGGCGTTGTTGCCGGTCATGGCCACGCTCGAATTCGGCCAGGGTTGGTGGTCGCACAAGCCGGTCGTCTGGGTGTGGACCGTGGCGATTGCGGTGCTGCTCATCAGCCGGATCCCGACCCTGTCGTTGAAGAAGCTGCGTGTTCCGGCCAAGGCCGCGGCTCCGCTGTTGGTCGCGGTGGGACTGACTGCCGCCGCGATCATCCAGTACCCGCTGATCGTGCTGATCAGTGTGCTGTTGCTGTATCTGGCACACCTGCCGTACTCGGTGCGGCGGTATCGGTGGTTGGCCAATCATCCGGAGGCGTGGGACGTACCGCCGAAGGAGCGCAGGGCCATTCGCCGTGGCCGGACACAGCGCAGGCTCGGTTTGCGTAAACCTCAGTTCCGCAAGGTGGCGGGGGCTGCTCGGCGCGCGGTGAGGCGTCCGAGGGCCACCACCGCGCATGTGCCGAGGGTGTATCCGCCGGACACGGTCGCACCGCCGCCGTCCCGTACCGACAGCCGCGGTCCACGCAAGCGCAACTGGCGTCGGATCGGGCTGCGGCAGAACAAGGATTGACCCACACGACATGAGTCACCCGTTTAGAGTGATGACGTGACATCACCACAGCTGTCGCTGACCGTTCGGCACACCACTTCCGCTCTCGACTCGCGTCGCGGCGTCGTGCGGCTGCATCGCGAAGTGCTCGATGCTTTGGGATTACGCGCTTGGGACGCGGTGCGGCTCACGGGTGCCAGGGTCAGCGCGGCGGTGGCCGCCTGCGCGCCCAACGGGTCGGCTCCGGGCGTGCTGTTGGTCGACGACGTGACGATGGCCAACCTCGGGGTGACGGAGGGTTCCGAGGTGATCGTGGAGCCGTGCGAGGTGAGTGCCGCGCGCACCGTCACCGTGGACGGTTCGCGGTTGGCGCGGATGTCGCTTTCCCCGCACACTCTGAGGCTGGCTCTGCTCGGCAAGGTCTTCACGGTGGGCGACGCGGTGTCGTTGCTGCCGCAGGATCTCGCTCCGCCGCCCGGATCGGATGTCTCCGCGGCCCGGGGTGCGTTGTCGCGCGCGGTCGGGGCCACGTGGACCACCGAGCTGCTCACGATCACGGCGACGGAACCGTCGGGGCCCGTGGCGGTGGGTCAGTCGACCGTCGTGACGTGGCGTGGTGAGACTCCCGAGCCCGCGCCGGAACTTCGGGTGGAGCAGCAGCGGCCGGAGCGGCCCGCGCCGGGCTCGTCCACCGGCGGACCGAACGTCGATGTCGGGTCCGGCGCCGCCGGAGCCGACGAGGGCGCGGAAGAGCCGCCCCCGGTCTCCGACCTCACGGGCGCGGAGTCGACGGCCCAACGGTTGGCGGAGTGGTTCGATCTCGCTTTCCGGCAGCCCGATCTGCTGGCCAAGCTCGGCACGTCGCCGAGGCTGGGGGTTCTGCTGTCCGGGCCGGAGGGCGTCGGTAAGACGACGTTGGTCCGTTCCGTGGCGCGTGCCGCCGATGTCGACGTAGTGATGTTGGAGGCCCCCACTCTCGCCGTGTTGGAGCCCGACGCGGCGGTGGCGCGGCTGTCGAACGCCCTGTCCGGCGTCTCCACCGAGCGGCCGTGTGTACTGCTGATCTCCGACATCGACACGCTGCTTCCGGCGTCGCAACCTCCGCCTGTGGCGACGGTACTGCTCGACCGGCTGCGCTCGGCGCTCGCCCGCCCCCGGTTCGCGGTGGTGGCCACCACGGCGCATCCCGAGTCGGTGGACCCTCGCCTGCGCGGGGTGGACCTGCTCGATCGGGAGCTGCGACTCGGTATGCCCGACGCGCGCACCAGGACGGAACTGCTGCGTGTGCTGTTACGCAACACTCCGACCGAACCCGGTATCGACTTGGGAGCCGTGGCCGAGCGCACACCGGGATTCGTGGCGGCAGACCTGGTGGCGCTTCGCAGGGACGCCGCCCTACGCGCGGCGCTACGACACTCGGGTGATGACGAGGAGCCACGTGTCCGGCAGCAAGACCTGCTGGAAGCCGTGGAGTCAGTGCGCCCGATCTCGATGTCCACCACCGACACGTTGGCCACCGGTGGGATCACCCTCGACGACGTCGGCGACATGGCGGAGGTGAAACAGTCGCTGACCGAGTCGGTGTTGTGGCCGCTGCGGTACCCCGACTCGTTCGCACGGTTGGGTGTGGCGCCGCCACGTGGCGTGCTCATCTACGGCCCGCCTGGCAACGGCAAGACCTTCCTCGTGCGGGCGTTGGCGGGTACGGGGGCGCTGAACGTCTTCTCGGTCAAGGGCGCCGAGCTGATGGACAAGTGGGTCGGCGAGTCGGAACGTGCCGTGCGGGAGCTGTTCCGCAAGGCCGCCGAAGCCGCTCCGTCGTTGATCTTTTTGGACGAAGTGGACGCGTTGGCTCCCCGGCGGGGCCAGTCCAGCGATTCGGGAGCGTCCGACCGGGTGGTGGCGGCGTTGCTCACCGAGCTGGACGGTGTGGAACCGCTGCGGGATGTCGTGGTCGTCGGTGCCACCAACCGCCCCGAACTCGTCGACCCGGCACTGCTCCGGCCGGGCCGTCTGGAGCGGCTGATCTACGTGCCGCCACCGGACGCCGAGGCGCGGGCACAGATCTTGCGGGCCGGCGCTCGGAACACGCCACTGGCGGACGACGTCGATCTCGACGTGTTGGCCGATCAGCTGGACGGCTACTCCGCGGCCGACTGCGCCGCGCTGATCAGGGAGGCGGCTCTGGCCGCCATGCGTGAGTCCCTGGAAGCCGCCGAGGTGACGGCACGACACTTGGAGAAGGCGCGGGAGACGGTGCGACCGTCGCTCGACCCGGTGCAGCTCGCGGAGCTCGAAGCCTATGCCAGGTCGCGCTGACGGTCGGCCCTACTTGCCGCCGCGAGGCTCCTCGTAGTCCTTGGTGACGATCACGATCACACCGGCGCCGAAGTCGGCGATGCCGTCGAACCGTGGCTTGGCCTGCAGCCCGAAGTCCTCTGCCAGCGCGCGTGCCGCGGATTCCTCGTCGGTACCGGGACTGAAGTAGGCGGTGCTGGTGGGGATGTTGCTGGCGGAGTAGTTACCGACCTCCACGACGTTCCAGCCACGCACGCTCAGGTGCTCCTCGGCCTCGGCCGCGAGCCCGCCGATGGTGCTGTTGTTGTAGACCCTCACCGGGACCTTCAGTTCGGCCACCGGCTGATCCACCGCGCCGTCGTCCGACGTGCCCTGGTCGGCGTCACTGTCGCCACCGCTCTCACCGTCGCCGCTGTCGCTGCCATCGGCCCCGTTGTCCCCGTCGGAGTCACCGCTGTCGCCTCCGGTGCCGTCCGGTGGGGACTGCGGCGCCGATCCATCCGGTGCGTCGGGCTCACCACCGCCGGTGCCGCGCTCGGTGGCGTCGGGCCCGGCGGGTGAGGTGGCAGCGGCGTTGTCGGGCTCGGCATCGCCCGACACGAGCGTGATGCCTCCGATAGCCGTCGCGACGACCGCGACCGCGAGCAGTCCCAGCCCCGCGGCCCGCAACGGCCTTGACATCCCGTCGAAGATGCTCATGGCAGTTCAATCCCCAACCGCCGTGCCACGCGGGCACGCTGCCGTGAGGCGCGTACCTTCCGAAGCCGCTTCACCAGCATCGGGTCCGCATGCAAGGCTTCCTGCTTGTCGATGAGCTTGTTCAGAATCTGGTAGTAGCGCGTGGGTGACACGCCGAACTGGTCGCGGATCGCCTGTTCCTTGGCGCCCGCGTACTTCCACCACTGCCGTTCGAACGCGAGAACGTCCAGTTCACGCTGGGTGAGACCGACGTCGGAACCGACCTGCTGGGACGGTTGCCCGTCGGGGGCCGTCGACTCCGCGGCGTCCACTGGCACTCCTGGTCAGCTCGGGTGGTTCATACGGCTCTTCTCAGATTGCCATTAGATCACGAAGCGCTCGCCGGAGCCCGTAGCACGCCCGGCGCGTCCGAGTGTCGGGACGGCTAAGATGTCGGCGTGACCATCCACGCCATCTGCATCGCCGGCGAACCCGTTCTGCACCAACCCACGCGCGAGGTCTCCGAGTTCGACGACAAGCTCGCCATGCTCGTCGAGGACATGTTCGAGACCATGTACGCCGCCGAGGGAGTGGGGCTGGCCGCCAACCAGATCGGCGTGGACCTGCGCCTGTTCGTCTACGACTGCCCCGACGACGAAGGCGTGCGGCACAAGGGTGTGGTCGTCAACCCGAAGCTGGAGACCTCGGAGATCCCCGAGACCATGCCCGACCCCGAGAAGGACTGGGAAGGGTGCCTGTCGGTTCCGGGTGAGTCGTATCCGACGGGTCGCGCTTCGTGGGCGAAGGTCACGGGTTTCGACGTCGAGGGCAATCCGATCGAGGTCGAGGGCACCGGCTACTTCGCGCGCTGCCTGCAGCACGAGACCGACCATCTCGACGGCTATCTCTATCTCGACCGACTGATCGGTAGGCACGCCCGCGCCGCGAAGAAGATGCTCAAGGCCAACAAGTGGGGCGTGCCCGGCAAGAGCTGGCTGCCCGAGGCCTGAGACCCAGCGTCGTCACCCCCGTCATCACGTCCACCGCCGCGTCCGAAAACACGCGGCGACATCCGACGAACCCCAAAGCAGCGCGGTCGACCGCACCACCGGTGGCTTGAGGTTCGTTCCTGCGCATGGCATGGTCTGGGGGATAACTACACATCGCGGGAGCTCGCGCCTTGGCGGGCTGAGAGGGCGGCTGGTGTCCATTCTTCGGGACCCGGCGCCGCCGACCGCACGAACCTGACCGGGTAATTCCGGCGTAGGGAGTGATTCCGTCGTGACGACGCTGCACGGTGCCGACCAGGAAACCAGCGGATTCGAACCCACCGTCACCACCGGCCCGATCACGGGCTCTCGCAAGGTCTACCTCGACACCGAATCGGGACTTCGGATTCCCGTTCGGCGCATCGACCTGTCGAACGGCGAGCATTTCGACGTCTACGACACCTCCGGGCCTTACACCGACCCGGAGGCCACAATAGACGTCCACAAAGGACTTCCTAAACTGCGGGCCCAGTGGATCGAGGGCCGGGAGCACAAAACCCAGCTCGGCTGGGCGAAAGCCGGGGTCATCACCCCGGAAATGGAGTTCGTCGCCGCGCGGGAACGCGTCGACCCCGAGTTCGTCCGCTCCGAGGTGGCCCGCGGCCGCGCGGTCATCCCCGCCAACCGCAACCACCCCGAGACCGAGCCGATGATCATCGGCAAGAACTTCCTCGTCAAGATCAACGCCAACATGGGCAACTCCGCAGTGTGGTCGTCGGTGGAGGAGGAAGTCGACAAGATGGTGTGGGCCACCCGCTGGGGCGCCGACACCGTCATGGACCTGTCCACGGGCAAGAGGATCCACGAGACCCGTGAGTGGATTCTGCGCAACTCCCCCGTGCCCGTCGGCACCGTGCCGATCTACCAGGCACTGGAGAAGGTCGGCGGCGACCCGACGAAGCTGTCGTGGGAGGTCTACCGCGACACCGTGATCGAGCAATGCGAGCAGGGTGTCGACTACATGACCGTCCACGCGGGAGTGTTGCTCCGGTATGTGCCGCTGACCGCCAACCGGGTCACCGGCATCGTCTCCCGCGGCGGTTCGATCATGGCCGCGTGGTGCCTGGCGCACCACAAGGAATCGTTCCTCTACACGAATTTCGAGGAACTGTGCGACATCCTGCGCGAATACGACGTGACCTTCTCCCTCGGCGACGGCCTGCGACCGGGCTCCATCGCCGACGCGAACGACCGTGCCCAGTTCGCCGAGTTGGAGACGTTGGGCGAGCTCACCCGTATCGCGCGGGAACGCGATGTGCAGGTGATGATCGAGGGCCCTGGCCACGTGCCCATGCACAAGATCAAGGAGAACGTGGAGCGGCAGGAACGGCTCTGTGACGAGGCACCGTTCTACACGCTCGGTCCGCTGGCCACCGACATCGCACCGGCCTACGACCACATCACGTCGGCCATCGGGGCGGCACAGATCGGCTGGTACGGCACGGCGATGCTGTGCTACGTGACGCCGAAGGAGCACCTCGGTCTGCCCAACCGGGACGACGTGAAGACCGGCGTCATCTCGTACAAGATCGCCGCGCACGCCGCCGACCTCGCCAAGGGCCACCCGTACGCGCAGGAGTGGGACGACGCGTTGTCGAAGGCCAGGTTCGAGTTCCGCTGGAACGACCAGTTCAACCTCTCCCTGGACCCGGACACCGCGCGTGCGTTCCATGACGAGACGCTGCCCGCCGAACCGGCCAAGACGGCGCATTTCTGCTCCATGTGCGGGCCAAAGTTCTGTTCCATGCGCATCACCCAGGACGTTCGCGCCTACGCCGAGGAGCACGGCCTGACGAGTGTCGAGGCCATCGAGGCGGGCATGCGGGAGAAATCCCGTGAATTCACCGAGAAGGGCGGACAGGTGTATCTACCGGTGGTGGACCGATGAGCCGGACACCGAGGACAGCGTTGACCATCGCGGGATCGGACTCCGGCGGCGGCGCTGGGATCCAGGCCGACCTGCGAACGTTCTTCGCCTGCGGGGTGCACGGGATGACGGCCGTCACGGCGGTGACCGTGCAGAACTCCGTGGGAGTCCACGGATTCACCGAGATCCCGACCGACGTCGTGGCCGCGCAGATCGAGGCCGTGACAGGTGACATGGGCGCGAACGCCGCGAAGACGGGCATGCTCGCCACCGCGGAGATCATCACCACTGTGGCTTCCGCGGTGGACAAGGTGGGCATCGGTCGGCAACACGACGTACCGCTCGTCGTGGACCCCGTCGCCGCGTCCATGCGCGGTGATCCGCTGCTGCGTGAAGAGTCTCTGGAAGCCATCCGCACAGAGCTGTTCCCGAGGGCGACTCTGGTGACCCCGAACCTCGACGAGGTGCAGCTGTTGACGGGACTGTCGGTCACCGACGTGACCGAGCAACGCAAGGCCGCCGACGCGTTGCTGGAGCTCGGCCCCCGGTGGGTGCTCGTCAAGGGCGGGCACATGGCCGACAGTTCCGAGTGTGTGGACCTGCTGTCCGACGGCACACACGTCGTGGAACTCTCCTGCCCTCGCCACGACACGCCCCACACCCACGGCGGAGGCGACACACTCGCCTCCGCCATCACCGCGCACCTGGCCAAGGGGTTCGACATGCCCGACGCGGTGGCGGCGGGCAAGAAGTTCATCGAACGATGCGTGATCGAGTCCTACCCGCTCGGCGAGGGCGTCGGGCCGGTGTCACCGTTCTGGCGGCTTGGAGCGGAACTTCCGAACCCGACGACGTGAGTCCGGGTGCGCCGTCAGTTCAGGGAGAACACGCCGACGCCGTTGGCCACGGCACGCGGTTCCCCGTCCGACGGGTCGTTGACCACGGTGGTGTGTGGGGCCCCCGGCTCCCGCATCACCATCGTCGACGAACCACCGCCGTCGAGATTGATCACGTCGGTGGCGCCGAAGGAGCGGACCAACTCGGCGAGTTCGGCCACGGTCATCCCGACGCTGTGTTCCGACCGTCCATCCACGACGACGAGCCACACCGTGCGTCCATCGTGGCTGATACCCGCGGCCGTCCGGGGCGCGAGCACCGTGGTGTCCAGGCCCGGGAGGTCCTCGCCGTCCCGCGCGATGGGGAAACCACCCACGGCGAACGTCAGCGGCGGCCCCGCGGGGGTGACCAGGCGGTGGGTCACCCTCACCCGGTCCCCCGGGTCGAGTGTGTCCAGTTCGTCGGCACCGCTCTCCCTGCCGACCAACACGAGGGTGTCCTCGGGGATCGGTCCCGCACCGGGTCGGTCGTGCTCGGCGACCACCACGCCGTCACGAACGACGACCTCCTCGGTCTCGTCGCTGCACGGCGCCGTCTGCCCGGTGTCGTCGCCACACGTCGCTCGCACCCGGTCGGCCTCGCCCCATTCATCGGTGAACACGGCGATACCGTCCTCGGCGAGCGCGTAGGTGTTGTGGCCCTCGATGTCGAATGTGGCCTTGTCGGTTCTGACCTCGCCTTCGAGCTCCAGCTCGGCCAGCCGTGCCTTGCGGTTCACCCCGACACCGAACACGTCGCGGGTCGATGTCGTCGGAGGCAGTTCGGGGCCGAAACGCTGGGCGTCGGGAACCGCGGACTTGAGTTCCTCCCCCGACGCGATGGCGGGGCCGACAGCCGCACCGGTGGCCTCCACTCCCTCGTGGGCGGAGGAGATGTTGAAGAAGTCACCGTTGACCCCGGCGAGCGCGCGCTGCGCGTCGGCCATGTCGGGGATCTCGTCCGTCGCCGCGACCCGCCCCGGGTGCAACAGGTCCAGCCTCGCTTCGCGCAGGTCCACGGTCAGCAGGTGGCCGAGCACCGTGCCATGCGCGGTCGTCAATTCCAGGGACCGGTAGCTCACGCCCTCGGCCACCGGGAGACGTTGCTCGGCCGCCGCGGGCGCGGCGAGAGCCGGAGCGGCGGTGACAGTGAGGCAGCCGGTCAGGACCGCGGCGACAAGCGATCCTCGGCGTAGGTGCGGCATGGCGATCGTCATACCGCAGACCCTGGCATCGCCGGCTGCCCATGACCTGGAATATCGGTGAACGGGCGGTGAAAGACCGCGATGAATCGTCGAACGACCGACAACGAAACGGACCCGGCCCCTGTGGGTGGTAAGTCCGTACGAATCGGTCCCGTGGCCGCCGGGACGGATACCCGCTCTTTTGCGTTGTGGGGCCCCGAACTCACTCCCACATGACTTTCCGCGACACTGGTGGAATGAGCAACAAGCGACCTCCAGCTGCGTTGACCATCGCCGGGTCCGACTCCGGAGGCGCCGCGGGACTCGAAGCGGATCTACGCACGTTTCTCACCTGTGGTGTGCACGGACTCGTGGCCGTCACGGCTGTGACCGTGCAGAACACCCTCGGCGTGCACGACAGGACCGACATCCCGGCCCACATCGTGGCGGGCCAGATCGAAGCCGTCGCCGCCGACATGGGCGTGGACGCCGCCAAGACGGGGATGCTCGCCTCGGGCGAGATCATCGAGACGGTCGCCGACACGTGCGAACGCTTGGGAATCGGTGGTGATATGGGTATTCCGTTCGTCGTCGATCCCGTCGCCGCGTCCATGCACGGTCACCCGTTGTTCGACGACAGCGCGCTGGCCACGTTGCGGGAACGGCTGCTGCCGATGGCCACGGTGGTCACCCCGAACCTCGACGAGGTGCGGCTGCTCACCGGCCTGGAGGTCACCCGTCGGGAACAGATGCGGGACGCGGCGGTCGCGCTGCGCGAACTCGGCCCCCGGTTCGTGCTCGTGAAGGGCGGCCATCTCACCGACGACCCCGAATGTGTGGACCTGTTGTTCGACGGCACGACGTTCACCGAACTGCCGGGACAGAGGCTCGACACACCACACACCCACGGCGCGGGCGACGCGATGGCCTCGGCACTGACGTCCGGACTCGCCCGGGGCATGTCCATTCCAGAGGCCGCGCGGCTCGGCAAGTGGTACGTCTCCAACGCAGTCCGTCACTCGTATCCGATGGGCGCGAAAGTCGGTCCTGTCTCCGCGTTCTGGCGGGTGGCGGACGAACGACCTGACCAATGACGTCAGTTCCTGCGCTCAGTTCCTGCGCTCGTCGTCCTCGAGTAGGGCCTCGAGCGCGGGAACGGCGGCCATGAGGGCTTCCTTGTCCTCGGCGGAGAGCCGGTCGATACGTTTGCTCAGCTCGTGCACGCGGATGGACTGCACCTCGGCCAGCAGCCGCTCTCCCTCCTCCGTGAGTGCCACCAGCCAGGCCCGACGATCCACCGGATCGGATTCGCGGTACAGGTAGCCGCTGTCCACCAGCGCCGACACGATACGTGACATGGTGGCCGCCGCGACACCCTCCCTGGCGGCGAGATCACCCAACCGCATCCGCCCGCAGGCGGCGAGCGTGGCCATGGCCGAGATCGCCCCGGTCCCGGGCCCGGGTGCCCCGGCCTGGCGCAGTGTGCGGGACAGCCGACCTATGGTGAGGAACAGCCTGCCGGGTACGTCCGAGGACGGCTCGCTCGACTCGGTCACGTGGGCTCCTTCGATCCGCATTCCGCTCGTACCTGGCCGTGGATCGTCGTACACCTTACGTGCGTGCTCGAACGGGCACGAGAACCCGGTCAAAAGATCAACGAGGAGGGCTGGACGCCTGCGCCCAGAAGCGCTGAGGGATCCGCCCGGCCTGCCGAGCGAGACGGCCTGCGATCACGGCCGAGCGCATGGCCCGCGCCATCCGCTCCGGGTCCTGTGCCCGGGTCACCGCCGTGGCCAGCAACACCCCGTCGCAGCCGAGCTCCATCGCCAACGCGGCATCGGACGCCGTGCCGATACCGGCGTCGAGGATGATGGGCACCCCGGCCCTGGCCACGATCAGCTCGATGTTGTGCGGGTTTCGGATGCCGAGCCCCGTGCCGATGGGGGAACCCAACGGCATGACGGCGGCACATCCGGCCTCCTCCAGCCGTAGCGCCAACACGGGGTCGTCGTTGGTGTAGGCCAGGACGGTGAACCCGTCGGCCACCAACTGTTCGGCGGCCTCCAGCGTCTCCACCGGATCGGGCAGCAACGTCCGGTCGTCGGCGTGCACCTCCAACTTGATGAGGTCGGTGTCAAGCGCCTCCCTCGCCAACTGTGCGGTGAGCACGGCCTCGGCCGCGTTGCGACAGCCCGCCGTGTTCGGCAACAGTTCGATGCCCAGTCGACGCAGCAGGTCCAGCACGCCGGAGCCGCCCTCGGCGTCGGCTCGCCGCATGGCGACCGTGGTCATCTCTGTTCCCGATGCGACGAGCGCCCGTTCCAGAACGCTGAGGTTGCCGGCACCACCCGTGCCGATGATCAGCCGCGAGGTGAACTTGTGGTCGCCGATGACGAGCGGATCGCCGTCGCCGACTCCGTTGTCCGGGTGAGTACTCATGACGTCGGGTCAGCCTCCCTGCACAGCGGTCAGGATCTCCACTTTGGCCCCGTCGGTGACCACGACTTCGGACCACCGTCCGCGGCGGACCACCTCGCCGTTCAACGCCACGGCGATCCCCTTCACGTCCTCGACGGAAGTGGCCAGCACATCGGCGACCGTGCTGCCCTCGGGAAACTGCCGCTGCTCACCGTTGACGAACACTCGCATCCGCATGCTCCTCACTCGTGTCCCTGTCCGGTCGCGCTCGCTCCGTCCCCTCGGGTGGACGGGTGCCCGACAGCCACGCGAGCACGGCGTCCGCCGTGACGGGGGCGAGCAACAAGCCGTTGCGATGGTGGCCCGTCGCCGCGTACACGCCGTCGTGCAGCGGGCCCAGGTACGGGACGTTGTCGGAGCTACCCGCGCGCAGACCCGCCGCGGTCTCGATCAACTCGTACTCGGCGACGCTGGGGAACACCCGTTCGGCTGCTTCGATCAACTCCCGCACTCCCCGAGCCGTGACTGTGGTGTCGAATCCGGCCTCGTACTGGGTGGCGCCGAGCACGAGTTCCCCGTCGTCCCGCGGAACCAGATACACCGGGCGTCCTTCCGACACGGCCCTGACCGTGTGCCGAGGCGGGGGAAGTGTGCCCCGCCGAGCACGAAGACGCAGTACCTCGCCCTTCAACGGATGCACGGACGTCTCCAGTTCGGGATGCAGCCGACCGCTGTACGCTCCCGCGGCGAGTACCACCGCGTCGAACCGGCGTGTCCGCGAGGCCGTGGCCACGCTGTGGCCGTCGAGTCGCACGGCGGTTTCGCAAACGAACTCCGCCCCACGCGAGCGCGCGGCCTCCAGCAGTGCCTTCAACAACCGGCGGTTGTCCACGAACACGTCGCTCGGCACGAGCAGTCCGGAACGCACCGCGCCCAGTCCGGGTTCCGTCCTACGCAGTCGCCGTCCGGTGACAAGCGTGGCCTGCCTGCCGATCCCGGCGAGATACCGCTCGAGGATGTCGAGCTGCTCGGCGTCGGCGTGGTCGAACGCGGCGATGATCGTGCCCTGTTCGGACAAGCCGCAGTCGAAGCCCTCCGACCGCAGTTCGCGGGCGAAACGCGGCCAGCGGCGCAGGGACTCCTCCCCCAACGCCAGCGCGACCTCCTCGCCGGGCCATGCCTCCGCGACGGGCGCGAGCATGCCGCCCGCCACCCACGAGGCACCACCACACGCGGGTTCGGGGTCGAACACGGTGACATGATGCCCCGCCGCGGCCGCCTTCCAGGCCACGGCCAAACCGATGACGCCGGCCCCGACGACCGCGAGGTCGGCCCGCGACATCCCAATCATCAGAAAGATCACGCTCCCTGCGCCGGTATGACCCGGATCAGGTTCCACGGTCGGAGCTCACCGGCTCCCTCTCAGCCCTCCCAGGGCTCCCGTGCGGACGCAGCCAGCCTACCCCGCGCCGGGTCGTACTACGGTGGCGGTATGCCCGGCCTCGACGGTGACCAGATCAGAAAACGGCTCGCGGACGCGAAGCTCTACCTCTGCACGGACGCGCGGCTGTCGCGCGGCGACCTCGCCGAGTTCGCCGACGCCGCGCTCGCGGGTGGCGTGGACATCGTGCAACTGCGGGACAAAACCGGCGGCGCACCGTTGGAAGCCGCTCAGGAGATCGAGGCACTGGAGATCCTCGCGCAAGCGTGTGCCGAGCACGGTGCGCTACTGGCGGTGAACGACCGCGCCGACGTGGCGGTGGCCGTGGACGCCGACGTCCTGCATCTCGGCCAGAACGACCTTCCCGTGCCCGTCGCCCGCCGCATCGTCGGTGAGAGACCCGTGATCGGCCATTCGACCCATTCGCTGGAGCAGGCGCGCGCCGCCGCGACCGAGGAAGGCGTCGACTATTTCTGTGTCGGGCCGTGCTGGCCCACTCCCACCAAACCCGGCCGCCCCGCCCCCGGCCTCGATCTCGTGCGGTCCGTGAGCACCGAGATCGAAACCGACAGGCCGTGGTTCGCGATCGGCGGCATCGACCGGCAACGGCTAGGTGAGGTGACGGAGGCGGGCGCGCGCCGCGCCGTCGTCGTGCGAGCCATCACCGAGGCCGACGATCCGACGGAGGCAGCGCGCGCCCTGCGCAACGGACTCGCCGCGGCGGGTTGACGCCTCACTCCTCCTACCCACCGCTTCGGGCCGTTCTTCAGCCGGCCTCGGTAGTTCAGTAGTTCTCCGACACCGACGGTGCCTGCTCGTTCGAACCACCCGAACCACCCGAACCATCGCCGGGTTGGGTCGGCTGAGGCTCCTGGGTGGGCTCGTCGGGCACCGTCGTATTCTCGCCGGGCTGGGTCGGCTGAGTCGGCTGGGTCGGCCGAGTCGGCTGAACCGGCTTCGACGTCTCGGGCGGCACCGGCTGCACTTCCGTGGTGGGTCGTGTCCCGTCGGTGTCCCCTCCCGGCCAGGACTCGCCGTCCTGGGTCGCCGTGGGCGCGGGAGTGGTCTCCCCGTCGGTCTCCTGCTCCACGTCGGTGTCACTCTCCTGCGGTTGGGGGTCCCCACCGACCCCGGCACCACCGCGAACGATGCTGCCCACCGTGGTGGTGCCCTCTCCCGACAGAGCCTTGCCGGTGACGCCTTCGTAACCGGTCACCACCAACATGCAAAGCAAGAACCCGAGCGCGCTCGTAGCCGCCAGCACCGGTCCCCGCCGTCGCCACCATTGACGCCGTTCGCGGGCGTCCTCGGCGGCGCCGGAGGAGGACAGCACTCGGGTGCGTTCCATGGCCGCCGCGTACTCGGTCAACTGCTCCGAAGTGGGCACGGCGAGATACACGGTCTTGTCCGGGTCCGTCATCGGATCCGAACCGGCCCCTTTACGGCGCGGCCGGGCGGCCGACAGTTTCCGCGCCGCCTCCTTCGTCCGCTCCAGCGACCGCATGTACAACTCGCTACCGAGTGTGGTCACCACGCTGAGCAGGCCCGCGCCGAGCACTGTGCCGTACACACCCAACGTCGAGCACAGGAACGCCGCCGTCACGGCGGCCAGCCCGGCAGCCGCCACCTGTAGGGGCGACATGCCCGACTTCTTCGAGTCCTCGTCTTCGACCTTCTTCTTGTCGTCCTTCTTGTCGTCGCTCATACTCTCGATCTGCTCGCACTCCCCGGATACCCCTCTAACGAAAGAATCGTTCGAGTCGCTCCCAGCGTTGCCGGACGTGAGCACGATTACGTTCCAGGGAGCACGGCGATCTCAAATGAAGTCTATTGTGGACAAAGAGCGACGACTCGGTCACGGACGGGTCAGTGTCGTGACGAACTTGTAGCGGTCCCCTCGATAGATCGAATGCACGTATTCGACAGGTTTGCCGTCCACCGCGAAGGTCTGGCGCTCCAACAGCAGCACCGGCATCCCGACGTCCGCGCCGAGCAGTTCGGCCTCCCGCGGGCCCGCCAACGACGTCTCGATGGCCTCCTCCGCCCGATCCAGTTCCACGCCGTAGCGTTCCTGCAACGCCTCGTACAGCGACCCGCCCGACTCGATGTGCTTGCGGAGTCCGCGGAACCGCGCGGACGGCAGATGAGTGGTCTCCAGGGCCATGGGCTCGTCATCGGCCAGGCGCAATCGCCATACCCGCAGAACTTTCGCCCCGGTGCGGATCCTCAACAGCCTCGGCAGTTCACCCTCGGCCGGGATCTCGTCGATCTCCAACAACTGCGACGAAGGTTCCCTGCCCTGCGCGCGGATGTCCTCGGTGTAGGAAGACAACTGCAACCGCTGGGCGATCTTGGGTTCCGCGGCGAACGTGCCCTTGCCCTGCACCCTGTGCAGCCTGCCCTCGGCCGTCAGATCCGCCAGTGCCTGACGGACCGTGGTCCGAGAGACGGCGAACTCCGACGCCAACGCCCGTTCCGTCGGGATGGCCGCGCCGGCGGGCAGGGATTCGAGCAGGTCGAGCAGGTGTTGTTTGAGCGCCCAATACTTGGGTTCCCGCGGCGCTCTCGTACTGGAAAGCGTCTCCACCATTGCCGACTCCCTTAAGTGCGACACCTACCCCCCTCACCTGGAACGTACCCTTCGGATAGTACGTTGAACGTGTCCAACAATGGTCTAGACCGGTTCGGAATGGCCTCGGATGACCGATTCGGGTGAAGGCAAGGTGAAAACCGTGAGCGACACCAGACCTGGCGAGCACATGGCCGCCGAGGTGGCCGAGCAACCGGACGTGCTCACACGGCTCGTGCAGGCCCGCTCCGACATCGCCGCAGTGGGCAAGACGATCGCGGAACGCCGTCCCCGGTTCGTGCTCCTGGCCGCCCGAGGCACCAGCGACCACGCCGCCATCTACGCCAAGTATCTCATCGAAGTGCTGCTGGGGCTGCCCGCTGGGCACGTGTCGCCGTCCACCACCACGCTCTACCGCGCCGAACAGGACCTCACCGACGTACTCCTGATCGCCGTCAGCCAAAGCGGCGGATCCTACGACCTGCTGGAGGTCACCCAGGCGGCGCGCGCGCAGGGCGCGCTGACCGTGGCCGTCACCAACACACCGTCGTCACCGCTGCAGGAAGTGGCGGAGTTGGCGGTGGACGTGCGTGCGGGCATCGAGAAAGCGGTCGCCGCCACCAAGACCTACACCGCCACGCTGCTGGCGCTGTACCTGCTGATCGACTCCGTTCGGGGCGGCGAGGCCGAGCACGTCGGCGACATCGGCGAACTCGCCTCGCGCACGCTCACCGACACGGCTGAGGACGTCGAGCGCGCCATCGCGCGGTACCGCTTCGCCGACCGCATCCTCACCACGGCGCGCGGCTACTCGTACGCCACCGCGTTGGAGAGCTCACTCAAACTCTCGGAGACGAGCTACCTGCCGACCCGCGCCTTCAGCGGTACCGACCTGCTCCACGGTCCCATCGCCGCCGTCGACGCCGAGACGGCCGTGGTGGGGATCGCCGGCACCGGAGCGGGCGGCGGTTCCATGCTCGACGTGTTCGACACGCTGTCCGAGCGGGGCGCCGACCTGCTGTGCGTCGGATCGGCCGCGCATTCGGTGCCGACCGCCGCGCTGACGATCCCCGTCCCGGAGACCGCCGAGGAGATCTCCCCGATCGTGGAGGTACTGCCCATTCAGCGCCTGGCGCTGGGCCTCTCCCTCGCCCGGGGATTCGATCCCGACCGGCCGCGTGGACTGCACAAGGTGACCAAGACGCGATGAGTCTCGCGATCGGGGTGGACGCCGGAGGCACGTCCACACGGGCCTGGGTCGTCGATCCCGAAGGACGGGTGCGAGGCAGCGGCAGCGCGGGCGGCGCGAACCCGAACTCCTACCCACCGGAGTCGGCGGCCGGGGCGATGGTCGAGGCGATCGGCGCTGCCATGGCCGGACTCGATCCCGACGACGTGCGGGCATGGGTGATCGGCATGGCGGGGCGCAGCAAGCTCACCGACCCGGACGTCGCCGCCGTGTTCGAGCGCGCGTGGACGCGGCTGGGGTTCGTCCACGCGCCGAGGCCACGGTTGGTGTCGGATGCCGAAGCGGCGTTCGTGTCGGCGACGGCCGAACCCGACGGCACGGTGCTCGTGGCGGGTACGGGCTCGATCGCCGGCCGGATCCGGGACAGAAGCATGATCTCCACCGTTGGCGGTTACGGCTGGCTGCTCGGTGACGAAGGCTCGGGATTCTGGCTCGGCAGGCAAGCCGTACGCACTGCACTCGACGTGTTGAACGGCGTGCATCCGCCGTCGACGCTCGCGGACGCGATGCTCGACACGGCGGGTATAGATCCCGCGGCACCCGACGCCGCGTACCGCCTGCTCACCGCCGTCAACGCCGAACCACCCGTACGCCTGGCGCGATACGCGCCGTTGGTCAGTGCCGCCCACTCCGAGGGCGATCCCGCCGCGATGTCGATCGTGGAGCGCGCCGCCGAACTACTCACCGAAACGGCGCTCGCCGCGCGCGACGTGGGTGAGCGCACCCCGGTGGTGCTCGCCGGCAGCGTGCTCGGTGAGAACAGTCCCGTGGGCATCGCGGTGCGAGCGGCGATCCGCGCCGCCGCGGGCAATATCCCCGTGCTGGGCAGCGACAGCGGTGTGCGTGGTGCGGCCTGGCTCGCCGCGCTCGACGCGTTCGGCTCCGACACCGCACGTCCGAAAGCGAGTACGGTGTAAGACGGCCCCGGACCTCCCCCTTGCCGGGGGCCACTCACGTCTCCGGCGTCTCGTTCCCCGCGCCGCTTCCCTCGCTGTGGTTGGAACTCACCGGGACCGCTTCCCTCGGATGCCGTAGGCCCGGATGGTCGTCGGGAAGGCACCGGTACAGCACCCAGCCGCTCACCGCGATGGTCGCTACCACCAGCGGCCACGACAGCACCACCCGCGCCACGCTCAACGCCACCACGTGGCCCGACGCCCACAGCACGCCGATCACGACCACCCGCACGAGGTATTGGCACACCCATACCCAGCTCGCGCGCGAGTAGGCCCGTAGCAGGGCGGAGTCGGAGCGCCAACGAGTCTTCTGCCCCAGCAGAAGACCCACGATGGCGCCGAGCAACGGCCAGCGCACCACGATGCTCACGGCCCACACGAGGGCGCTCGCGACGTTGGACAACAGCTGCGGCAGGAAGAAGTCCTCCGGCCTTCCGGTGTACAACGCGACGAGCGCCGCCACGACCACAGCGGCGAGACTGATCAGCACGGCACGCGGCTTGCCGCCCCGGACCGTTCGGATCGCACCGACCACCACACTCACAGCGATGGCGGCCGCCGCTCCCCAGCCGATGGAAGACCCACCGGCGAGCCAACCCACGACGAACACGACGGGCGGCAGGCTCGCGTCCACGGCGCCCTTCCGGCCACCGAGCAGGGTGGCCAGTGACTCTCGCCGATAATCGCTCGCGGAACTGTCACTCACACCTCCAGCCTGCCGCAGGCCTCGACGCCACCGCGCACGGGCCGAGATGTTCCCCACAGTCACCGAAGTGCCCGAACTCATTGAAATAACAAGCTCTAAAATGAGAGGATTGTTAAATCGGGGAGTTGAGATTTAACTGACGGTAGCGTGGCTGCCCAGCGCGAAGGCAGGCTATCGGGTCAGTCGTGAACAACATGGGCGTTGGCGGGAGGAGACGTTCGTGACCCAGTTCAACAGCTACGTTGCTATTGGGGACAGCTTCACCGAGGGGCTCAACGACGAGTTGCCCGACGGCACCTTCAGGGGCTGGGCCGACAGGCTGGCCGAGATCCTCGCCGACGGCCGCAGCGATTTCCGCTACGCGAACTTGGCCGTGCGAGGCAAACTGCTCGCCCAGATCATGGAGGAGCAGCTACCGATCGCGCTCGACACCAAACCCGACCTCGTCACCGTGTGCGCGGGTGGTAACGACATCATCATCCCGGGTGCCGATGTCGACCATGTCGCCGAGGAATTCGAGAAGGGCATCGCGAAACTGCGCGAGGCCGGCATCGAAGTGGTGATCTTCACCGGCCCTGACACCAAGGGCATGTCGGTGATGAGCGTCCTGCGCAGCAAGGTCGGTATCTACAACGCCCACCTGTGGGCCATCGCCGACAGGCACGGCGCCAAGGTCGTGGACCTGTGGGCGATGGAGGCGCTGAACGACCCGCGGGCGTGGAGCGACGACCGGCTCCACTTCACCTCCGAGGGACACCGCAGGATCGCGTTGCGGGTGGCCGAGGTGCTCGGCGTGCCCACCGACAGTGACTGGCGGGAGCCGTGGCCGGAGAACACCGAGCCCACCAACTGGCTGACGCTGCGCCGCTCCGACCTGGAATGGACCAAGACGCACCTGCTGCCGTGGATCCGCCGCCAGCTGCGTGGCGAGTCGATGGGCGACGGTGTGCTGCCGAAACGGCCGTACCTGGCCCCCGTCACGACGTCGACGGCCACCACGGCCACCACGGCTTCCACGACCACCACGGCCTCGACGACCTCGACGCTGGCCGAAAGGACCGTTTCGGAACGGGGCCACTCGCGGTCGGCCTAGACGACCCAGGTGGCCCGGCCCGAGTGAGGGCTCGGTCGCACGACGGACGATCCGCGCACGCCCCCGCGTCCGCGTTGCGTCGCGGGGGCGTGGCCCCGGACTTACAGTCACGTTATGTCCGCCCCGCGCCGTTTCGCCGTGCTCGCCGTCCTGGCGGTGGTGGTGAGCGGTGTGCTCGCCCTCCTGGCGGTACTGGTCGAACGGGACGACATCGAGTCCGACCTCACCACCCGTGCCCGTGACGCTTTGGAGCAGGCACACCTGCCCACCGACGTGGTCACGTTCTCGGGACGCGACGCGACCGTGCGGACGGACTCGCTGCAGGACGCGCTGTTCGCCAAGGCCATGCTCGAAGGGGTCGAGGGCGTGCGCTCGGTGGAGATCGCCGAACCGGCCTCCGCACGAGATCCCGACGCGAGCAGGAAAGTGGGTCTCCAACGAGAGATCGACAGGGCGTTGGCCGAAACACCCATCACGTTCGCGGCGGACTCGGCGAACCTCGACGCCGACGGCCGAAAAGCGGTGGAGAACGTCGCCGAACTGCTGGAGACGGCTCCCACGGATTGGCGGTTTGAGATAGCGGGCCATGTGGCGCGGGTATCCGGGGCCGAACCGGAAAGTGCCCGGGAGCTGTCGCACGAACGCGCCGAGGCCGTGGCGGAGGAACTGGTGGACTCAGGTGTATCACCCGGACAGGTCGACCCTGTCGGGTACGGCGCCACCCGCCCGTTGTCCGACAGCGGCACGTCGTCGATCGACCGGAGGGTGGAGATCACCGTGCGGTAGCGCGGGGCGCGGCAAGACCTGGCAGGAGGCGCACCATGCTGTGGTTGTTCGGCGAGATCTGGCTGTGGCTGTTGATCGCGTTCGTACTGGGAGGCGCCATCGCGGCGTTCGTCCTGTTCACGGGTCGGCGGGACCGAGTCGTTTCGGAAGACGGAGGTACGTCATCGGGCACGGCACGCGGCGAGACCGCCGCCCCACGGCCGCCGGAGCCGAGTGATGTCGAACGAACCCAGCAGATTCGGCGAGTCGAGCCGCAACTGCAGTTCGGACAGCGGACACCGGGACAGTACCCCTCGCCCCAGCCACGGCCGACACCGAACGCGGCACCCGATGAAGGACGGCGGCAAGGAGTGCTGCCCGTGTCCCCGTCGGAATGGCACGCGCGTAACGAGTGGCCCGACGAGCACGACACGGAAGCGGCCGAGGAGGACAGCCCGCGGCGCGAGTGCTGACCCGGTGGGCTGATAGGTTGCCGGTTGGTCCCGGTTCCCGCCTGCAGGTAAGGATCGTGCATGCCGCTACCGCACTGGACGTCGGAGAACGTTCTCCCGCCCGGGCGGCATCCGGCCGACCTCTCCGACATCTACGAACGGTTCGTGTGGGACGCCCCGCACCGCA
>NZ_DAHVQP010000075.1:0-5867 GCF_027317685.1 Saccharomonospora sp. | reverse complement strand
TAGGTCCCGTTGAAGCGATAGCGCGTCGTTTCTTGCAGCTGTGGCTCATAGTGCTGCGCGTCGTATCCGGTGACGAGCAGGCGTTTGGGGGAGTAGTGCCGATCTCTCCCCTGGAATTGAAAAACCCCTATCTGGAGGTGGTCGCGATGTCGAAGCGGTCTCACCTTCAGGCTGTCGGTCCGGACACGCCGGTGCCGCGGAAGACGCCGAAGACGATCACGGAGGCCCTGGATGGGTCGAGTCGTGACGTGTTGGCGGCGATGCGTCGTGCGTTGGCGAAGAAGCTCGACGATGGCGAGGTTTCGTCGAACGCGATTGCGTCGGCGTACAAGGAGCTGCGGGAGTTGGATCGGCTGATTCGGGCTGCGGACGCTGAGGACGACGCGGAGGGGGTGCCGGATGCCGGCAGCGCCCGCCGTCGATCGTTCGACGCTTCGGCTCTCTGAGGTTGCCCGTCATGTCGTGATCCCTGAGGGGATCGTTGACTCGTTGTGGTTCGAGGTCGAGCCGCGTGTGGCCGAGTTCGGTATCGAGTTCGATGTGTGGCAGGACGGCGTTGCGCAGGTCATCCTCGGTTTGCGTGAGGATGGCATGTTCGCTGCGACGGTCGGCGGGATCACGCTGTCGATTCCTCGGCAGGTTGCGAAGACGTTCATCGTCATGGTGCTGGTCTTGGCGCTGTGCACGCTGTACCCGAATTTGACGGTGTTGTGGACGGCGCATCGGACGCGGACGGCGACGAACACGTTCCAGAAGATGAAGGCGATGGCGCTGCGGCCCGCGGTGCGCGGCTACTTGAAGCCGGGGTCGAACCAGGGCACGGCGATCCGGGACGCGAACGGTGAGCAGGAGATCCCGTTCAAGAACGGTTCACGGGTGCTGTTCGGTGCTCGTGAGGCTGGCTTCGGTCGTGGTTTCGACGAGGTCGACATCGAGGTGTTCGACGAGGCGCAGATCCTCACGATTAGGGCGCTCGAGGACATGGTGGCGGCGACGAACCAGTCGCGGTTTCCGTTCGGTGCGCTGCTGTTCTACATGAACACGCCGCCGCGGCCGAATGACCCGGGCGAGATGATCCTTGCTCGCCGGGCTGAGGCGCTGGAGCACAAGAAGGGGCTGCCGGACTTCGGGGAGCCTGTGGTCGCCGGTGACGCGGTCTATATCGAGTGCTCGGCGGACCCTGACGTTGGGAAGCCGGGTGGCCCGTCGTTGGATGACCCGAAGCAGGTTGAGAAGGCGAACCCGTCTTATCCACATCGGACGCCGCCGGTGGCGGTGGCCCGGCTGCGGAAGAACATGCCGGATGATGCGTCGTGGCGGCGTGAGGGTCTCGGTGTCTACGACGACGTGGTTCTCGATCCTGCGGTGATCCCTCGGGCGGCGTGGGAGGCGCTGGGTGTCCCGGAGGCGCCCACCGAGGGCATCGACTCGTACGGGGTGAAGTTCTCCCCGGATGGGGCGACTGTGGCGCTCTGCGCGGCCCGCAAGACCGAGGACGGTGTCATCCATCTCGAGCTGATCGAGCGGCGGTCGATGGGTGGCGGCACGGGTTGGCTCGTTGAGTGGCTCGCTGGTGGCGAGGTGCCGCGGTGGCGGAAGGCCGCCCAGCTCGTGGTGGATGGTAAGGCGCATGCCGGGAACCTCGTGAATGCGCTCCGTGCAGCGGGTGTGCCGGCACGGGTGATCGTGACACCGACGACGGATCAGGTGACGGCGGCGCATTCGATGCTTGTGGATGCCGTGAAGGCGAAAACGATCACGGTGCTGGCGCATCCGGGGCAGGCGACGTTGGTGGATTCGGTTGCGGCTTCGGCGCGGCGTGAGATTGGGAAGACGGGCGGTTGGGGTTTCCGGCCGATTGGTGATGGGGAGTGCACGTCCGCCGAGTCGGCGGTGATGGCCCATTGGGGAGCGAAGACGTCGAAGCGGCGTCCTGGACGTAAGCAGAGGGTGGTGGTTGGCTGATGTCTACTGCTCTCGTGCCGCCAGTGTCAGTTCCGACTGACGTGTATGTGGCTTCGATGGATGGCGCCGACCTGGACCTGCTGCGGACGCTTCTGGACCAGTGGGCTAACAAGGTGCGGCGTAACCAGCTGCGGATGACGTATTACGACGGGAAGAACCGGCTGCGGGATCTTGGGATCGCTATTCCGCCGCAGCTGAAGTCTGTCGAGACTGTTGTGGGGTGGCCGGCGAAGGCTGTTGATGCGCTGGCGCACCGGATCGTGTTTGACGGGTTTGTATTGCCTGGTGACCAGGAGGACCCGTACGGGCTGTCGGCGGTGTTCGCGGATAACCAGATGCGCATGGAGTTGCCGCAGGCGATCACATCTGCGTTGATTCACGCGGTTTCGTTCCTCTCGGTGACGCACGGTGACACTGAGGCGGGGCAGCCGGAGATTCTGGTGCAGGCACGGTCTGGGATGTACGGGACTGGTCTGTGGGATCGTTCGACTCGTTCGCTGCGGGCTGCGCTGTCTGTGTCGGATGTGGACGCGGAGGGTGTGCCGACCGAGATGGTGTTGTACCTGCCTGATCGGGTGGGGCACATCGTGCGGTCTGCTGGGGGTCGTTGGTCTGCTGCGTGGCGGCGGAACCCGGTCGGGCGGGTGCTCGTGGAGCCTCTGGTTTACCGACCTGACCTTGACCGCCCGTTCGGGCGTTCGAGGATCTCGCGGCCGGTCATGGCGATCACGGATGAGGCTGTGCGTACCGTGCTGCGGACAGAGGTGTCGGCGGAGTTCTTTACTGCCCCGCAGCGTGCGCTCCTCGGTGCGGATGAGGATGTGTTCACCGATCGGGACGGGACCCCGATCCCGGAGTGGCTGGCGGTCATCGGGCGGCTGTGGACTGTCGGACGTGATGAGTACGGTGAGCTGCCGCAGATCCACGAGTTCAAGCAGATATCGTTCCAGCCGCACAACGACCATCTGCGGATGATTGCCTCGCGGTTCGCTGGTGAGGTGTCGCTTCCGCTGGGGGCGTTGGGCATCGTGCAGGACAACCCGGACTCCGCTGAGGCGATTTATGCGGCGAAGGAAGACCTGGTTATCGAGGCCGCCGACGCAGCCACGGCGTTTGGTACGCGTTTGGTCCGGACGGGGCAGAACATCGTCATGTTGCGCGACGGCTTGACCGAGCCTCCAGATGAGTTGCGGTGGTTGGAAGCGAACTGGCAGAACCCTGCGACGCCGTCTGTGGTGTCCGCCGCGGATGCGGTGGTGAAGCAGGTGGCCGCGGTGCCGTGGCTGGCCGAGTCGCCGCTGATCTTGAAGCGTCTGGGCTATAACCAGGCCGAGGTCGTGCAGCTTCTGGCTGACAAGCGCCGCGCGGAGCGGGCTATCCAGATGCGTGAGCTCATTTCGGGGCGTCGGGTGGCCGAGTCGTCGCTGTCGTCGGTTTCGTCTGATGTGCCGGTGCCGACGACTGGTGGTGACCCTGGTATGGCTGCTGATGCGGGCCGCTGATCTGGCGTATCGGCGGGCCACGCTCGAGGTGGTCGTGTCGCAGGCCCAGGAGGATTTGGGGGGGCTGTGGCGGTCGCTGCTGTCTGATCCGGTGGAGCGGGCGGCCGCGGGGATGCGTGAGGCTGTGCCGGCTGTCGCTGAGGTGTACGGGGCCGCGGCGGCTGAGAACGCGGCGATCTGGTACGAGGACGTGCGGCCGGCGGGTGCTCCTCGGTTTGAGGCGCGTGTGTACCGTCCGGTGTCGTTGGCTGAGGCTGAGGGGTTGGCGACGTGGGCTGTGTCGCCGGCGTTCGCGGGTGACACGGCGGGGGCGTGGACGCGGCTCGCTGGGACGGTCCAGCGGCTCGTTGCCGACCATGACCGGGTGACGGTCGAGGAGAACGTCACGAAGGACCCTGCCGCGTGGGGGTGGCGTCGCCGCGCTTCGGCGGACGCCTGCGCGTATTGCGCGTACATGGCTGTGGTGCTGGACCAGCCCGACTATGAGACCGCCGCTCGGAAGTACCACGACGACTGCCGCTGTGTCCCTGTGATGGCGTTTCACGGCCAGCAGGTGCCGGAGCAGCCGAACGAGCGTGAGTGGCTGGACGTGTTCGACAAGGCCCGTGACGTGATTGACGCGGAGCGGAAGAAGCTCCCGGGCTGGAACACGCTCAAGCGTCACGAGCGGTCGAAGAAGTACCCCGAGTACCAGTTGACGACAAAGAACATTCTGGCTCGCGCTCGGCGCTTGGAGCCGGACCTGTTCCGCGACGGCGTCCGCGCCGTCACTTAGAGACGTACTGCCGCACGGCAGGCGAACCCTTGTCCATTCCCCGCAGGTGCCCGCACGGGCTGCTGTGGCGATCCCGCACGGGAGAGGTAACCGATGAGCGACAACCCGGCTGTCGAGCCGACCGATCCGACCGGAGCTGCCCCCGAGGCCGCACCCATCCAGCCGGAGGCGCCTGCACAGGAGCCTGCGATCGACTGGAAGGCCGAGGCCCGCAAGTGGGAGCAGCGCGCCAAGGAGAACAGCGCCGCTGCCAAGCGGCTCGCTGAACTCGAGGAAGCCGCGAAGACCGAGGAGCAGAAGCGCGCCGAGGAACTCGAGGCCCTGCGGGCCAAGGTCACCGAGTACGAGACCCGTGAGCAGATCAACGCGTGGAAGGCCGACGTCTCCAAGGAGACGGGGGTCCCCGCCAACGTGCTCGCTGGTTCGACGCTCGAGGAGATCAAGGCGCACGCCGAGCAACTCAGACCGCTCATCGCTGCCCAGGCCCCTGTCAAACCTGCGCCGCTGATCGTCCCTGCGGAGGGGAAAACGCCGCCCGCGTTGAACTCTTCCGCGCTCGAGGACGCGCTGCGTAAGGCGGTCGGGGCCAACTAGACATTCACCCTTCCCTGTAAAGGAGAGCCGTTATGGCCCCCATCACTCGCGCCGACTTCGAGGGTTTCCTTGACCCCGCCGAGTCGGCCCCCATCTTCAACGAGGCCCGTCGCGGGTCTGTGTTCCAGCAGCTCATCCGTCAGGTGCCGCTTGGCATCAACGGCCAGAAGATTCCGGTTCGTGTTGGTCAGACGACCGCGAACTGGGTCGGTGAGGCGCAGCGGAAGCCGCAGACTGAGCTCGGGCTGGACCTGCTTCACATCGAGCCGAAGAAGCTCGCCGCGATCGCCGTTTCCTCGGCTGAGGTTGTTCGGGCGAACCCCGGCGACATCGTCGGTGAGATTCGCTCGGACCTGGCCGGCGCGTTCGCTACCGCGTTCGACCTCGCTGTCGCCTACAACGTGGGCGGCGACGGGACGGGGACGGGCCCGTTCGACAACTACCTGGCTGAGACGACTAAGTCGGTCACGCTCGGCACTGCCTCCGGCGCGCAGGGTGGCATCCACGCCGATCTTGTGGCCGGTATGCGCCTCCTCGTCAACGACGGCAAGAAGCTCCGCGGGTTCGCGCTCGATGACAGCGTCGAGCCGGACTTCTGGGGTGCTGTCGACGGCAACGGGCACCCGCTGTACGTCAACCTGCCTACCGATGACGTCTCCCAGACGATCGCTCGTCCTGGGCGTCTGCTGGGGCGGCCGTCGTTCATGGGCGAGGGCGTCGGGCATGGGGATGTCGTCGGGTTCGGTGGCGACTTCTCCAAGGCTGCCTGGGGTGTCGTCGGTGGCATCAACTACCGGGTGTCGACCGAGGCTGCGGTCACCCTCAACGGGTCGCTGGTGTCTCTGTTCGAGAACAACCTCGTGGCGATCCTGGCCGAGGCCGAGTACGGGTTCGTCGTCGCCGACACCGACGCGTTCGTGAAGTACGAGCGTGCCGCTGCTGGCGGTGGTGACTGATGGCTAAGCGCCGTCAGCCCGTTCGGGCTGTTGCTCTGACCGACCCGTCGGGGGTCAGGGTGACGGTTGCTGAGT
>NZ_DAHVQP010000059.1:0-2253 GCF_027317685.1 Saccharomonospora sp. | reverse complement strand
AAGGATGCCTTCGGATACATCTGTGGTGCGCTCCTCGCGGTTCTCGCTGTCTCGCTCGGCCGTGGACGTCGACGGCCTGCTCGGGGACGAGACGGCGTCTGGCGACGCGCGTACCGCGGTACCACCCCGCTTGCCCACGCGCGGACGCGCGTGGACCACTTCATTCGACGGCTGTGACGGGCCGGACCCGTCCGGTTCTACTGAGGCACACGGGATCACGACGAATCCAACGGTGCCCGTTCTTCCGGAAGCTCCCCGGTGATAGCCGGATCGATGCCTATGACATACAGACTAGCCGGTCATCGGCCCGTCATATCTACGGGACCCACCCGCCTACGCCGTGCTACGACGCGAAAGACGCCGCCGGCGGTGGTTGGCCGACAACGCCGCGTCCGGCCCGCAGAGAGCGCAGGGAGTGAACCCGAGGTCACGCGCTTCCTTCACCGCGAGTGGGATCGTCGCCCTGGGCCCGAGCCAGGTGCAGTCGGCGAGGTGGTAGCGCGGGTACTCGTCCACGACGAGCACCTCGGCCTCCAGTTCCGCCACGAGCAGCGCGTCCTCGGGGCCGGTGTTCTCCTCGGGAGGGTCGACGTCGGCACCGGCGAGCTCACCCGACGACGCCAGCAGAGCGGTGCGTGGCGCGGTGTCGGTGAGACTGTCCACCCCCTCTATGGACACCGGTTCCCGAGTCGACAAAGGCGGAGTGCCCGCATCCGCGGTACGGACGGAATCGGAGGTCTCGGGGATCCCGGCCGACGCCGAGGATGCCGAGGATGCCGAGGACTGTGAGGACTTCGAGGACTTCGCCGACACCGCCTTGACATCCTCGGCCAGCTCGGGGCCTCCCTCGGTCTCGGACGTCGTGACCCCGGCCGACTCATCGGCCGTGGCCGTGTCGGTCTTGTCGGCTGTGTCGGCCGTATCCGCCGAGCCGGTCGCCGTGATCACGGTCCGATCGGTAGAGGCGGAGTGCGCGGACTTCGCAGACCCGGCCTCACCGGTACCACCTCGGTCAACAGCACCGTCGTCGACACTGTCGACACGGTCAGCGCTGTCGACACTGTCGCCGTCGCCTCGTTTTCCGCCCGAATCGGACTTCGATTCATCGGCGGATTCGGGCGTCCCCGTTTTCTGTGTCGAGTTCCGCAGTCGTCGACGCGCCCAGTCGACCACCAACAGCATCCCGGCGAGGCCCGAAGCAACGATCGACACCCAGGCCCACAGTGAGCTGGCCGTGACGAGTGCCGCCACCACCAGCCCTAGGGCCGCCAGCACCAGCAGAAGGACGATGTAGAGCACGGTGAATTACAACACATCTCCGGCGTGACGGCGGGGATGACCCGCCGTCACAACGCCACCGAACGGACTCCGGAGAGGTCGAAAGCTCAACCGGCCTCGGCCCGTGGCCCGAACGAGTAGCTCTGCCCGCTACTGCTGCTCGACTGGCCAGAACTAGACGAAGACGCCGAGGCGGGCGCAGCAGACCCCCGGTCATCCAGCTCACGCAGCTGCGATTCCAGAAAGCCCCGCAACCGAGTGCGGTACTCGCGCTCTATGGTACGCAGTTCCTCGATCTTCTTGTTGAGAGCTGTCTTCTCGGTGTTGAGATTGTTCAACGTCTCGGTGTACTTGCGCTGGGCCTCGCGATCCATATTGGTCGCCTTCTCCCGCGCCTGGCGCTCCAGCGTCTCGGCCCTGGTGCGTGCCTCGTTCAGCATCGTCTCAGCCCGAGTTCGCGCCTCGTTGACCATCGAATCGGCCTTCGAACGCGCGTCGGACAGCAACTGCTCCGACTTGGTCCTGGCCTCGGCGAGCATGCTGTCGGACTCGGTCTTCGCCTCGGCCGTGAGCCGGTCGGCCATCTCCTGAGCGAGACCCAACACCTTGGCGGCCTGCACGTTCGGCTCGCCCCCGTCGGCCATGAGCCCGGTCGCCTGAGTTTGCTCCATTGCGGACGCGGGTGGCGGCACAGGGGCCAACCGGCGCGAGGGTGCGTCGTCGCGTGCTCCGTGCTGTGCGGCCTTGGCGGCTTCCAACTCGCTACGAGTTGATTCCAACTCTGCATCGAGCTGTTCGACCTGCTGCCGCAGCTCGTTATTGTCCTCAATCAATCGGGCAAGCTCGGTCTCGACAAGGTCGAGGAACGCGTCCACCTCGTCCTCGTTGTAGCCCCGCTTGCCGATCGGAGGCTTGCTGAACGCGACGTTATGCACGTCAGCAGGAGTCAACGACATCAGATCACCTCACGCACTC